>JAOAJF010000019.1 GCA_026414325.1 Microcaldota archaeon | reverse complement strand
TATTCTCTTATCCCTCTGTCAAAATCAGTTTCAGGTTTTTGAGTTATAAGTCCTTTGGAGATTTTTCCTAAAAGAGTATTTTGCCCAGTATTTATTACTACTGCCTCAGCACTACCTATCTCTACACTACTGCCAAAATAAATCATATTTTTTTGCTCATCCACATCTACTTTCTTTTCACAAATACAATTTGTTTTTTCAACAGGAACAGATTCTCCAGTTATACAAGATTGATTTACGAAAAAATCTTTTGCTGATATTATTCTACAATCTGCTGGTACCATGTCTCCAGCAGAAAGACTTACTATGTCTCCAGGTACTAAGTATTTTATTGGAATTTCTTTTTTTATTCCATCTCTCCAAACCGAAGCAGTATTACGTATTAATTTTCTTAATTTTTCAGCAGCATCTGAGGCGTTTTTCTCTTGAAAAAAAGTGAATGTTACACTTATAATAACCATAGTCGAAATTATTATTGCACTAGTTTGATTATCAAGAAAATAAGATAAAACTGCAACAACAACTAATAGGATAATAAGTGGATTTAAAAAATAAGAAAAATATTTTACTATCAAATTCTTCTTTTTTTCTTTTACTACCTCATTTAGTCCATACTTTCTTTGTCGTTTTTTTGCTTCATGCTCGCTTAGTCCTTCTTTTCGAGTATCTAAGAGTTTAAAAATTTCTGTTATATCTAAAGCCCAAGGAGTAGGGATTTCTATTCTAGAAAGATTTTTATCTTCTTTCATCAATCTTTATTATTCCTCAATATTTAAAATTTTTTTTATAACTTTTTAAGAAGGGGTAAAGGACAAAATCTTTTTTATTTCTATTTCTATCTGGGAGTTTTCTGGTTCTATTGAATTAATTACAACAGCATATTTTCTTTTATCTTGTAATTTTATTTCAACCATCTGGCCATTACCTAATTTTATTTCCCTCACTTCTTTTTCTTCGTCATCCATTATCGCTATTTCTGCCTTGGGAGATTCTGCTTGAGAATCTATACCATAAAGATATACGCTAAATTCTTTGATTCCTATTTTTTGTCCTATAGAAATTTTTCCTGCTTTTTCAGTTTGAGGAATTGGGAAATATCCCTTTAGAATGTATGATTCTTTATTTTCACTCACCTCGATGTTTTTAGTAGATCTAATAAGAGCCTTTGTGCTATAAACTTGAGTCTGAAGAGCATTTGGTTTTCCATCTAAAGGAAATACCACTCTTATTATATACTCTTTTCCATTATCAAATCTTATTTTTGTAGCATTTGTTCTTCCAACTTCAAATTCTTTGATTTTTTTGTTTTCATAATAAATCAAATAAGTAGCATAAAATTCTTGGTTACTCATATAGATATCTTTTAATTCCAATGCCCACGTATCAATATTCATTTTTTCTCCTACTTTTAATACATATATCTTAAGAGCATTTTTTTGTTCTAGTGGAGGAATTGGAATTTGTTCAACAACTACTTTTTCTTCCTCTTGCACAATATTTTGGGTTGGTTTTTTAGGCTCTAGTTTTTGTTGCTGCTCAATCAGCTCTTTTTGCGTTTTCTCTTCTTCAGAAAAATTTAAAAGTTCTTGTTCTATTTTTTGCTCCATTTGTTCTTCCTTTTCCTTTATTTCAGATTGTTTTGGAGTTGTTTGTTTTTGTTCTTCTAAAAGTGTACAGCCTGATAAAAACACGAGAGCTGCTAAAATTAGAAATATAAATTTTAATTTTTCCATATAATTTTTTCTTTTTCCAAATTTTTAAATTTTTCTTCACTCATACAAACTCTCATACAAACTTAAAGAAAAAAAGACTTTCAAACTAAGCTAGTATTAAATTTTTAAATTAAAAACGAGAAGATTTATTGATGAAGATTTCTCACATTGCTTTCATTCCAGATGGAAATAGAAGATGGGCAAAAGCCCATGGTTTGAGTGTAATTAAAGGACATGAAAAAGGAATTGACAAAATGGGTGAAGTTTTAAAATGGTGTCAGCAAGAAGGAATTAAAACAATCTCATTCTGGGCTTTTTCAACAGAGAATTTTAATAGAGATAAAGAAGAGGTTAGTTTGCTTTTTAAAGCCTTTAAAAATAGGCTACAAAAAGTTTTAGAGGAGGCAAAATTTGAAAAATCAAAAACCAAAGTTAGATTTGTCGGGCAAAAAGAACTATTTCCAAAAGAAGTACAAAAAGGAATGGAATTAATAGAGAAAAAAACACAAAAATATTCTGATTTTTATCTAAACTTTTTTATAGGTTATGGAGGAAAAGCAGAAATAATCCATGCGATAAAAGGTATTTTAAAAGATTATAGCAAAGCAGATGTAGATAAAATAAACGAGCAAGTACTAGAAAAATATCTTTGGTCTGGCAATCTTCCAGAGCCTGATTTAATAATTAGAACTTCTGGAGAGCAGCGTCTATCTGGTTTTTTACCACTAAAGTCCTGCTATTCTGAGCTTTATTTTTGTAAAAAGTATTGGCCAGATTTTACATATGAAGATTTCTATAAAGCACTAAAAGATTTTCATAAACGGGTTAGAAGATGGGGAAGATAGAAATTTTCAATCTAACCAAAAAAACAAAACTAATAGCAGAAGGCGAAATTTGTAATGATTTTTTATCCAGATCAACAGGTTTAATGTTTAGAAAAAAACCAACAAATTTATTTTTTGTTTTTGATGAAATTGATTATCATCCAATACATTCTTTTTTTGTTAATTTCAAATTTGATGCAATCTATCTGGATAAAAACTACATAGTTGTCGATTATATTTTCGATTTAGACAAAAACAATTTTTTTTATCCAAAAATTAAAAACTCGTATTTGTTAGAACTTGTTCCTACAATAAGAAAAAAGCTTAAAATAGAAAAGGGAGATAAAATAAAAGTATTGGTGAGAAAATGAAAAGCATTTTAGGCTGGTCAGTTTCTAAAAAGCCAGCTGGTTATGATTGTGGTTTTGCACCACTTTCAGAAGACGAGGAGGATTTTTTAGTAAGATTTACTGATAAATTTACAGAATATTCTAAATCAAAAGATGTTTCTGATTTTGAAGTTGCTAAAAAAGCAATAGAAGAATTGCTCAAAACAGTTTTAGAAGAAGAAGGATTAGAAACTGAACCCGAACAGTTTAACTATTTAGCAAAAGCAGCCCTTTTTCATATTGCTGGTTTTGCACCTTTAGATAAAATGCTCTCTGATCCTAATATTGAGGAAGTAGCGGTCTATGCTCTTAACAAACCAGTTATGGTCTATATTCGAAAAAAAGGTTGGACAGAATGCAACTGTTCTATTACTTCTCTGGATTATCTCATTCATCTGATAAACAAAATAGGACGACAGCTTGGAAGAAGAATTACTGCACAATCTCCTAGATTAAATGCAGTTTTAGCCTCTGGCCATAGACTGCATGCTTCCATTCCTCCTATTAGTGAAGGGGAAATGACAATTAGATTGCATAGCTCAAAGCCCTGGTCGATAGTTGAAATTTTGCAGTCTGGTTCTACTAGTTCAAACATTTTAGGATTTTTATGGTTGGTTTTTCAATCTGATTCTTCAGTATTGGTTGTAGGCAACACTGCCTCTGGAAAGACCACTCTATTAAATTCTTTATTTTCGTTCGTTCCTCTTTGGGAAAGAGTAATTATAATAGAAGATACTCCAGAAATAAAAATAGAACACAAACACAAAATAAATTTAATTGCAAACGAGGATTTAAATATTTCAATTGCAGATTTGGTGCGTGATTCTCTTAGAATGCGACCGGATAGAGTTATTGCAGGAGAAATCAGAACTAAGGCTGAAGTGGAAGCTTTAGTTGAAACTTTGCTTTCAGGACAAGCAAGAGGCTCTTATGCTACTTTTCATGCTCAATCAGCAGTTGAGGCTTTAAAAAGATTAGAAAATCTAGGAGCATCAGCTGATGACTTAAAAGCTATTGATTTTATTATAGTTCAACGAAGAATTTCAAAATATGATAAAAAAACAAAAAAACAACAAGAAGTGCGACGAATGATTGGAGTTTACATGATAGACAAAGAAAAAGATAGACCGGCAGTATTAGAAATCTTTAGCTATGAGCCAAAAACAGACAAATTTATTCAAAGCAAGAATTTAAACAAAGCTTTAGAGCTAATTGCAAAAAAACTTGGACTAGATGTTAGCTCTATTAAATCACTCTACAAAGAAAGAATAAAATTTTTAGAGAGCTTAAAAGCAGAAGACTGTCTCAAAAAGATACAAGAATTTGCTTATGGTGAGATACATTGAAAGAAATCGAACAAATTTTTTCAAATTTTTCATTCTATAGTTTCTATTCAAAAAAACCAGAGTTAGAAGAATTTTATAAAAAAGCCCATCTTGAGCTTTCATTTAAAGCTTTTTATAATTTTTATTTCTCGTTGAGTTTTGGCTTAAGCTTTCTTATTTTTTTACTTACAGCTTTGTTTAGTGCTGACCTTGCATTTTCTTTTGGGCTTTTTTCAATTTTTTTTGCTTTGTTTTTACTTTTTGGCTATCGTATTCCTAAATTGCTTGCTAAATGGAGAGCAAAACAATTTGAGCAAGATCTTCCAGCAGTTTTAAGGGCGATATCGCTTTATTTACAAATCGGAATGAATATGGAAAAAATTTTTTTTACAATTGCAAATTCAAATTACTCTTGCTCCCCAATTTTCAAGAAGCTTATTGAGCAGATAAACCTCGGAAGCAGTGTTCCACAAGCATTAGCAAAAATAGAAAGATATGTTTATTCTATGCATTTTTCAAGAGCAGCCCATTCTCTTTTACTTTGTTATGAGAAGGGAACCACTCCGGAAAATTTGGAAAGCTTAGCAGATGATTTGTCTTCCTTAGCTCAAACAGAAATAAAACAGCAGTCTTCAAGGCTGGCATTATTTTCATTAGTGTTTGTAGTTTTATCTTCTGTTCTTCCAGCCTTTTATTTAATTATTTTTGTAGCTGCCGGTCCTCTCTTTGGTCTAGAGGGCGCAGGAACAGAAAGTATTTTTCTTTTTTATTTAGTAATTTTACCTATTTTAATTAGCTTGGTTTTAGTCTTTATGCTCCTGTTAACTCCACCTGCAACTGCACCTATACTTTATGACAAAGTTTTTAACCAAGCAAACAAGATTTTGACTGAAAAATTCCCATTATTTAAAAATAGATATTTAGTAGGGCTAGCGCTGGCTATTTTTGGTATTGGTCTAAGTTTAGTTTTAGGTCTAAAAACACAAAGTCTATTTGTGGGTTTATTTTTATTTTCAATCCCATTTTTAGTTCAGGCTTATTTTGAATCAAATATTTTAGCTCAAATTAACGAGTTAGAAGAACAAATAGCAAATATGCTTTTAGCAGGAGCTGCAGAAAAAAAATTTTCTTTAGAGAGAATGCTGGAAGATGCAAAAACTTCTCCAGCAAAATTGCTTGCAAAAGAAGCAAATGAAGTTTTGTTGCAAATAAATGCAGGAGCAAATCCTGTTGAGGTTTTAAAAAAATGGCAAGAATCTACTCCTTCGTTACTATTAGTTAGGTCTTTAAAATTGATCTTGGTTGGCTATGTTAGCGGAGGGAATATGCAAAAGGCTCTAAAATCAGCAGCAGAAGATATTCTATCAGCCTTTAATTTAGCAAGAGAAAGAGGAGCTTTGATTTCTCTTCAGACATATACGCTTTTAGCAAGCTCTGCATTTTTAGTGCCAATCATTTTATCTCTCTCTATTTCTTTTGCTTATCAATTAGTAGACTTAAGTCTACCTTCAGATTTGGCTGTATTTTCAAAGGAAAACCAAATAAAATTAATAGAGACTTCACTTTTGGTAATACCTATTTATTTGTTTATTAATTCTGCTTTAGTGGCCTTTGCAGTTTCAAACTTTCAAAATTCTAAACAAAAATTTGTATTTTACTTTATAATAATTGCAGCAATTTCAGAAGTAATATGGTTTGTTTTACCTTCTCTAACTTTTTAAATCCATAATTTAAATCCATAATTTTAAATTTTTATTTATTTATATATTTATATGGAACAAATCACAAAAAAAGCAAAAAACCTAGCCAAAACTTTTAGTTTTCCAACAATTGCAGTTTTAGGCTCGCACTCTGCTTTAGATGTTTGTCAAGGAGCAAAAAGCAATGGGTTAAAAAATATAGTCATTTGCCAAAAAGGGCGAGAACTGGTCTACACAAATTATTATAAATCAAAAAAAACTATTTTTGGAAATTTCGGTTGCGTTGATAAAACTATTGTTCTTAATTCCTTTAAGGATATAGTAGAGAAAAAAGTAGTTGATGAGCTTTTAGCTCAACAGAGCATATTTGTTCCAAACAGGTCGTTTTCTGTTTATGTTGGCTATGGTAATATCGAGCAAAACTTCGAGGTCCCAGTCTTTGGAAATCGTTTTTTACTAAGAGCAGAAGAAAGAAATGTTGAAAAAAACCAGCACTTTTTGCTTAAAAAAGCAAATATTTTAACACCAAAAACTTATTCTAGTCCAGAGGAAATAGATCGATTGGTACTTGTAAAGGCTTTAGAAGAAAAAAGGCCTTATGAAAGAGCATTCTTTTTTGCTTCAAGCGCTGAGGAATACTACCAAAAAGCAAACAAATTAATTGAGCAAAAAATAATTTCAAAACAAAATTTGGCTCAGGCAACAATAGAGGAATTTGTAGTGGGTGCTCAATTTAATTTCAATTTTTTTTATTCTCCACTCACTAAACAACTAGAGCTTTTAGGTATTGATACTCGAAGGCAAACAAATCTTGATGGAATTTTAAGACTACCCTACTTGCAACAAAAAGATTTACAAGTGCGAGTTACAAATATAGAAGTTGGGCATATTAGCTGTACAATAAGGGAATCTCTTTTAGAACAAGTTTTTGATTTAGCTGAAAAATTAGTAAAAACAACTAAAGATTATTATCCAGATGGAATAATTGGTCCATTTGCTTTGCAAAGTGCTATTGCTGAACAAGATGGGACAGAAAAAATTTATGTTTTTGATGTCTCTTTTAGAATACCTGGCTCTCCAGGAACTGCCTACACTCCTTATAGCAAATATATATTTTCAACTAATCTTTCTTTCGGAGAGCGAATAGCTCTTGAGATAAAAAAGGCAGCAAAACTTGGTGAGCTAGATAAAATTGTAACCTAAGGTGAAAAAATGGTAATATCAAAAAAAGAAATTGATCAAATCTTATCCTCTTATGATAAAAACAAAATAAAGATCGGGGCTATCTGCTCACATTCTTCTCTTCAAATTTTTAAAGGGGCCAGAGAAGAGGGTTTTCAAACTATCGGGATTTTAACCAACCCAGAAGTTAGAAATGTTTACAAGGCTTTTCCAAAAGGCTCTCCAGATGAGTTTTTAGAAACTTCTAAATTTAGCAAATCTATAACAAACGAGCTTTTAGAAAAAAACGTAGTTTTAATTCCTTCTGGCTCTTTAGTAGAATATTTTGGAGAATCAATTATGGATTTACCAATTCCTCTTTTAGGAAATAGAATGTCTTTATTTTATGAGAAAAATAGACTGAAAATGTACGAATGGCTAAAAAAAGCAGGCCTAAATGTTCCATTGATTTTAGAACCTTCTAAAATAGATAGGCCTTGTGTAGTAAAACACAGCGGTGCAAAAGGTGGTAGAGGTTATTCTATAGTTCATTCTCCAGAAGAATATTACCAAAAATATGGAAATAAAGAAGGTTTAATAGTTCAAGAATTTGTAGTTGGGGTTAGGCTCTATCCGCACTATTTTTATTCTCCTCTATCCAAGGATGGCTATCCAGCTGCAGAAGGTCATTTAGAACTAATGTCTGTTGATAGACGTTTAGAATCTAATGTAGATGAAAGTTATAGAACAATTTTAGCAGGAGTGCCGATAAAAGCATCATTTACAGTTATTGGAAACGAACCAGTAATAATTAGAGAATCACTATTGGTAGATATTTTCGAAATGGGTAAAAATGTTGTAGAAACTGCCTACGAGCTTTTTGGCCCAATGCCAGGACCATTCTGCTTAGAACTAATTTGCGATGAGAACTTGGATTTTTATGTTTTTGAAATTTCTGCAAGAATAGTTGCAGGAACAAATCTTTTTCCAGAAGGCTCGTTTTATAGTTGTTATAACAAGTATCATATGAGCACTGGACAAAGAATTGCTAGAGAAATTAAAGATGCAATTGCATTAAACGCATTAGAAAAAATATTTTATTGAACTTTTGAATTTTGAATGAGGTGCTAAAATTGAACTTCTTTGAGTCTTTGTTTTTAGGTTTAGTACAAGGATTTACTGAATGGCTACCGATTTCTTCTACTGGTCATTTAGTTATACTACAAAATTTTTTTAAAATAAATACCTCAGCAGAATTTGATATAGCTATTATGTTAGGAACAACTTTGGCACTAATTATTTATTTTAGAACAAAGCTTTTTTCTCTACTTAAAGACTTATTAAAATTAAAAAAAGAATCTTTGGATTATCTTACTCTTCTTTTAATTAGTGGCCTAGTTAGTGCTGCAATAGGTTTTCCTTTAAAAGATTTTTTTAAATCGTTTTTTTATTCTCCAATTTTGGTTTGCATTTTTTTTCTACTAAATGGCTTACTAATCTTTCTAGCCTCTAAAAAATCTTCTTTTAGTTCTACTCTAAATCCAGCTATAGCATTTGCAGTCGGGCTGGCTCAGAGCATTTCTCTTCTTCCTGGCATCTCTCGTTCTGGTTCAACTATATCTATTGCACTAATTTTAGGTGTAGATAAAATAAAAGCAGCAGAATTTTCTTTTCTTTTAGGAATACCTTCTATGTTGGTTGCCTCTTTAGTAGAATTTAATTATTTAAATAATTTTATGCAATTAGATCTTATTCTGATAGGTATAATTAGTGCTTTTATTGCAGGCTATGTTAGCATAGAGTTTTTTTTCAAAATTCTAAAAGAAGGAAAGTTTGTTTATTTTGCTTATTATAGTTTTATTATAGGTATGCTCTTTTTAATCTATTTCTCTTTTTTTGGTTAGCTATATAGTTTATTTTCTTTTTTCGTTTTCATTTTAGATATAAAATATATCTAGTTGAATTTTTTTGTTTTCAGTTATCAAATAAAAAGTTTTATCAGCCCCAGTTATTTTAGGCATTTTTCTTTCAATTTTTAAGCTATAGCTTCCTTCATCAGCATCGTTTATTATGATCTGTCTATATTTTTCTAAATTTGCAAAAAGTTTTAGTTCTATTTCTGTAGATAGACTCTTTGCACTTATTAGCAATACTCTATTTTCATCAGGCTTTTTTATATCATAAATTGCATCCGCGCAAATTCTATGCTCAATTTTTATTTTGTTTTTTTCTGAATAGGCTGTTAAAAATTTTCCAGTTTTTTTCCTCCCCCATTTTCCGGTCAGGGGAAATTTAACTTTTTGTTCATAAGATCTGATCCTGTGATAATCATAAAAAGTAAATAATTTTTTAGCACCTTTTTTTATTTTTTTTCCATCTAGAAAATATGCCATGTTAGCATAATCTCCTAAGTGTTGTTGTTCTATACAAAAAAACATCAAATTTTTTGTTTTGTCGGTGTTATTTTTAGCAATTAACTCATTAAATTTTTTGCAAATTTGAAGAACTTTTTTTTCTTCTATCTCATAGCTGTATCTTAAAGCTTGTTCTGAAAATAAAAAAATATTTGTCAAATCTTTTGAGGTATCTAAATTTTCCAATATTTTTTGTTCCAAACTACTAAAATATATTTTTATAATGTTTTTAATATCTCTAAAAGTCCCCTTTTTTAAATCAGGACATATTACTATTCCATCTACTTTTTTGATTTTAACTCTTTCTTTTTCAATTTCATCTTGGATAGAATTTTTTCTATTTGTTTTATATTCTTCTAAATAAAGCTGTTTTAAAAATTTGTAAAATTTTGAACTAACCTTCTTTACTTTTGTATAATCTTTGTTTATCTCTCGATTTAACGATTTTAATAACATAAAGTTATTAGTCATATGTATTTTTTTTTGTTTAAACTAGTTTTTAAACATGTGCTTTTATCTTTTTTAAATTACCTGTAATTTTTTAGCAATTTTTTCAATTTTTTCTAAAGCAAAATCTAAATCTGCTTTTTTAAAGTCTGCCCTAATCTGTGTTCTTATTCTTGCCTTTCCTTGTGCTACCATTGGATAAACTATTGGCAAGGCAAAAACTCCTTCTTCAAACAACATTTCTGAAAATTGCTTGGCTTTTTTTGAATCTCCGATCATTATAGGTACAATGGGTGTCTGAGAATTTCCCATATTCAAGCCAAGCTTTTTTATTTTTCTTTTAAAATAGTTAGTATTTTTCCAAAGTTTTTTAACTAAGCGTTCATCCTCTTCAAGAAGTTCGAGGGCAGCAATGCAACTAGCAACTGTTGCTGGAGGAGCAGAGCCAGATAAAAGATAAGTCCTTGCTTTATTGTGCATGTACTCTTTTAGTATCTTTGAGCCAGCAACATAGCCTCCAACTACTCCGAAGGCTTTTGAAAATGTACCCATCTCAACTTCTATTTTTCCTTCCAATTTATAGTGGCTTGTTATTCCTCTCCCATGCTCGCCTAATACTCCATCTCCATGAGCATCATCAACCCAAATATATGCACCATATTCTGTTGCTAAATTATAAATTTTATCTAAGGGCGCAATGTCTCCATCCATTGAAAAAACACCATCGCTAATTATCCAAATTTTTTCAAATTTTCCACTAACCTCTTTTAATTTATTTTCCAAATCCTCCATGTCGCAGTGTTTATAAATTAATTTTTCTACTTTTGCTAGTCTAATCCCATCGATTATTGAGCCATGATTTAATTCGTCAGACAATACTACAGATTTTTGATCTAGCAGTTGTGGAATTCCACCTGCATTAGCTGCAAAACCTGTCTGAAAATAAATTGCAGCCTCTGTTCTTTTAAATTTAGCAATTGTTTCTTCTAATTTTAGGTGCAAGTCCATGGTCCCTGAGATTGCTCTTACTGAACCTGAACCAGCACCATATTTTTTTATTGCTTCTATTGCTGCTTTTTTTAATTTTTTATGATTTGAAAGCCCAAGATAGTTATTAGTTCCAAGCATTAGAACTTTTTTTCCATTTACAATAGAATATGGAGTTGATGGACCCTCTACTTTATTTACTTTCCATTCTAAGCCAGCTGCCTTTAGCTCCTCTAATATTGGTCTTAAAATTTCGTCCAATGGTTTTTTCATTTTTTCACCATTTTAGTATTTAGCACTAACTTTTTTATTTTTATTCTTATATTCTTATTTTTGATAGAACCTAATTGATGAGAATATGAAACATGTACTTAATTATAGTTGTGCAGAAGAAGTTCCAACTCTTTTTATTAGAGAAAAAAACGAAGTTTATTCTCTTGAATTAAAAGGAAAATTAGTGTTAAATTTTTCTGAGGAATTTCTCTGTGTTGGTTATAAAGATGATAAAGAACTATATAGGCCTTGTCCTCTTGGGCAGATTAATACTAGCCAATGCCCATTGTGTAAAAAGAAAGATGTTGCTAATGTCTATACTGTTGGGGATTTTTCTTACTATCCTAATCTCAAAGAAGTTTTGGCAAAAGAAAAGTATGTTTTATATCTTGCACAATTTGGAGAGGATATTACAAAATTAGGTTTGACTAGACGCTCTAGATATTTAAAAAGATGGAAAGAACAAGGAGCAGATTTTGCTTCAGTTATTGCTGAATTTGAAGGTCCAGAGATAGTCTATGAATTTGAAAACTATCTACAGCAACGTTTTAATTTTAATAATTCTGTTAGGTCTATTCAAAAATTAGCTAGATTAAATTTTGATAAAGAAAAGGCATTTTTAAAAATAAAAGAAGCAAAAGAGAGATTAAATGCAGATTTTTCAATAAAAACTTTTTTAGTAGACGAAGATATTTATGATCTTAGCAGTTTTTATCCTAAAATTTTTAACCCAACTCTTTCTTCAAATCTTTCTATAGAAGGGGAAATTCTGGGTGCAAAGGGCCAATGGCTTTTTTTTAAAAATATTGAAAAGGTTTATGCATTTAATTTATCAAAAGTAGTTGGAAAACTTCTTTTAGATTTTTAGATTCTTTTTAATTTTACCATTCTTCTTCTGGAATTTTTTGTCTGAAATTTTCCCATCTAGCAAGAGCAAAAAAATAGCTAGATAGCCTATTAAGATATTTAATTATTGGCCCAAGATTAGGATTTTGTAGTTTTACAACTGCTCTTTCTGCTCTTCTACAAACAGTTCTACAAACATGCAAATGCGCTGCTTGTATACTTCCTCCTGGGTAAATAAATCTTTTCAAGGTTGGTAGCTTTTCATCTAGTTTATCAATTTCTTGTTCTAATTTTTCAGTTTCTTTTTCAAATTTTTCATAGCTGGGCTTTTCATTTTCTTCTACTGCTCCTATTATTCCTCCGATCTCAAAAAGATTTGTTTGTATTTCCTTTAAATTTTCTTTTTCTTCACAATAAATCTTTGCTAGTGCTATAAAAGAAGAAAGCTCATCTATTGTTCCTAAAGCATCAAAAATTTTTTCATTTTTTTGCATTCTTCTTCCGCCTATATTGCTATAGCCATCATCACCATTTTTGGTATAAGTTTTTCCCATGTTATAAGTCAAACTTGTAAGGTTTATATTTTTATGCTTACTAAAATCTATATGAATTTCTTTGATAAAACACAAACAAAAATATTCTTTCTCTTTTTTTCTTCTCAAATAATTGCTTTACTTTATTTTTTCTCCCTGCTTTTTATCGCTTCACTAGACAAAGAATTTTTTGAAAATTTTTCAATTCCTGTTTTAAAAGACGATATTCTTTTTGCAATTTTATTATTTTTTTATATAATCTTTATTGCTATTTTAAATCTACTTTTTTTGAAATTTTTTCGCTCATTTCTTTTATTAAAAATTTTTGAATTTATTTCATTATTTTTTACACTCACTTTGTTTTCTTTGCCATTTATTTTTATACTCTCAAAAGACCCACTTGTTGCCTTTGCCATCTCTTTATTAATAGGCCTTTTTTTCACTTTAGTAAAAGATAAATTTTTTCAAATAAAAAATATCTTAGTTGTTATCTCTTGTGCAACTATTGGAATTTTAGTTGGTTTTTCTTTTGGCTTTATAGCAATATTAATTTTTTCAATACTTCTGGCAATATACGATTTCTTAGCAGTCTTTAAAACTAGGCATATGCTGGCTTTAGCACAAGCAATAATTTCTCAAAAATTAGCTTTTGCAATTTTTTCTCAACCACAGCCTAAAGCTGTAAAAGCAAAAGCTCAGGAGACAAAAAAGGAGCAATTCTTAGTTTTAGGTGGAGGAGATATTCTGGCAGTTTCTTTATTTATTCCTTCTGTGTTTTTAGAATTTGGTCTGTTAGCTGTTGTTTTTATGATACTTTCTTCTTCTTTAGGGGTCTATCTACTTTTAGATTTTAGTATAAAAAATAAAGTTGCTCTTCCGGCCCTTCCGCCCATATTTTTTAGTGCTATGCTCGGACTAGTTTTAGGAGTATTATTTTCTAATCTAATGCTTCTTTAGAATCGAGGGGAGATAATTGTTTGAATTATCTAAAAATTTTTTATATGCAATTGTAGGCGCAACTACAAATAAAGAAAAATATGGCTATAAAGTACTTTCTCATCTAAAGAAAAAAGGCTTTTTAGTTATTGGAATAAATCCAAAATATAAAAAAATAGAAGAAATAGATTGCTTTAGCTCTTTAAAAGAGTGCCCTTTTAAAATCGATGTGGTTGTATTTGTTGTTCAGCCCTCTATTAGTTTAAAAGTTTTGCAAGAATGTCTGGAACTAAAAATAAACAAAGTGTGGTTTCAGCCTGGTTCATCCTCTCCTGAAACTTTAGAATTTTGCAAAAAAAATTCAATAGATTTTATTGCAGATAGCTGTATTATCAAGTCTACGACTGAATCTGATTAGACTGCTGTTTTACATTTCTATTTTTTATTTCAACCAAACAGAGAGGATAAACCTTCAGCAGCAGCTGCCTCCTTTTTGCCTTCATCTTCTTCTGCTTTCTTTTCAGCCTTTTTTTCTTCTTTTTGTTCTCCAGCTGGAGCTGGTGCAGTACTAACAGCTACTGGCATTGCAGCACTTTTTATTACTTCTTCAAAGTTTACATCTTTAAGAACTTCTGCTAATACCTTTACTTTCGCATTATCTGGTTCTAGCCCTGCAGCCTTTATTACTGCAGAAAGATTGTTTTCGTTTATTTCTTTTTCAGCTCCTTTTAGCAGAAGAGCTGCATGCAAATATGGGTCTATTTTTGTCATTTCAATCCCTCCATAATTATTTTTTTGTTATTATTTTTATTATTTAGCATTTAATTTTTTTTCTAAAGCATTTGCCTGTTTTGTAGCATTAGCCAAAACCTCTGTTATAGAAGTTGGCGAATAAACCATACTGTTGGTTGCAACAGCTTTTGCTTGATTATAACTTATTTTTATTAATTGTTCGATAACTACTTTACTTGGATAATTGCTATTCATTGCCAAATTTAAAGCAATATGATAGCTATATGCTAGTTCATCTTTTATTTTATTGGGTTCAAGATCAAAAATTTCTTGAGTATAATTTATTTCTTGGCTTATTCCTTCCTTTATTTTAATAAAAACTTCAAAGGGTGCAATATTTAATTTTTGAAGAGCTTTTGCTATTTGTTCATTAATTATCTCGCCTTTTTTTACTACCACCACATCCTTTTGAATTGCTATTTTTCCTCCTTTTATTATAGCAGGTATCTTAGCATTTTTTAACTCTGTTAAAGCAGGTCCAGCTGAAAGATCTGTTTCACCTGCTTTTATTTCGATATCTTCTTCTGCTATTTGGCCGGGTTTTGCAAAAACTTTTTGAGCATTTGCTTTAAAAATGTGATAAAGTTTATATGGACTAACTGTATCTGAAAGAACTAATGCTGCAGGAAAATCAATTTTTGACTTAAATTTCTTTTTAGTTTTTTCCAAGGCTCTTGTAATTACTGCCTTTTTTGCTACAATTATTTTTATCTGTCCCTTTAGTTCTTTTCTTGCTTTTTGTAATATTCTATCCGGCAAATTTTTTAGGTTTATAAGACAAACGCTGCTAGCTTTCTCTATTTCTTTTACTATCTTTTCAACTTCTTTTTGTTTTTTTAAGATAGCTTTTGATAGTTTTTTAGTAGTATTCTTATTCATTTCTTCTCACCTTTTTTTTCTAATGGAATTTTAATTGCAGGGCTCATAGTCATTTTTACATAAACTGAACTAATCAAATGTCCTCCGCCAACCTTTTCCTTTATTTTTTCATAAACTGCTTCTAAATTTTCTGCCAAATCTTCAGCAGTCATATTTTCAGTTCCTATTAAAAATTGAACTGTTGGCAAATATGCTCCACGATTTGTAATTCTTATTTTATTTTTTGCTTGTTTTATTGCCAGGTCTAATGGTC
>JAOAJF010000018.1 GCA_026414325.1 Microcaldota archaeon | reverse complement strand
ACCTTGCACCCATGCCTAGAGCATTTTGCCGTTTCAACCCAAAAGGGTATCGTTTCTGCTCAAAATGCTCAAAGCCTTAAGCTTTTTGGCAATTAATTGGGTGGGCAGAGCTTCCTCACTGCTAGAGCAGCGAGAGTGGCTCAAGGGCCATTTACAATAAAATAATATTTAGATTTTAATATAAAAGATTATTGCTCTAATGAAGTTAGGCCTTTTTCTTTTAGCTCTAAAATTTTAGATGCTAAAACATTTATTGCTAGTCGTATTTGCTTGCCATCATCTCTAAAACGCAGTGTTAGATCATTTTTTTCTAAAGAATCATAATCTATCGTTAGGCAATAAGGAACTCCTATTTCATCAGCTCGAGCATATCTTTTTCCAATTGAACCAACATCAGAATAATAACAATCTATTTTGTTTTGTTTGAGAAGTAGATAGACTTCTTTTGCTAAACTATCTAACCCATCTTTTTTCATGAGAGGAAAAACAGCTGCACTATAAGGAGCTATTGCTGGAGGAAAAGCAAACCATTCCCAATCTTTGGTTTTTGATTTTTCTCTATAACAATGCTCTAAAACTGTGTAAAAAGAACGATCTAAACCTATGGAGGGTTCTATCACATGAGGAATAAATTTTGTTTTTGTTTCCTCATCTAATACTTCCAAATTTTCTTTTGAATAATTCTGGTGCGAAGACAAATCAAAATCAGTTCTATAAGAGGTTCCTGAAAGCTCTATTTCTCCATAAGAAGTAGAAACTTCTGCATCCACATTGCAAAGAGAGTAATGAGGAAGCTCTTGTTTTGGGATAATTTTAAACCATAATTTTTTTTGGTCTATACCCCAACTTAAAAAAAGCTCTTGTTGCCAGAGTAAAAAAGTAGAAAAAATTTGATTAGGGACTAGTTTTTTTTCTAGAGCTTGTTTTAGAGAAAGTTCTTGTTTTTCTTGATTGTTTAATTTAAAAATTATTTTTTTAGATGCGAATTTTTCAAATCCTTCAAACTCTGGTTTTTTTGGATTAAAAAAATATTCTAATTCCATTTGTTCAAATTCTCTTAATCTGATTAATCCTTTTCTTGGTGAAACCTCGTTTCTAAATGAAGGACCAGCCTGAGCTATAGCTAAAGGTAATTTTGAACCTGCTTGTAAAAATACTCTTTTAAAATTTAGAAAAATCCCTTGAGCTGTTTCTGGCCTTAAATAAACTTCTGCTGGATCAATTGCGCCTGCTGTTGTGCCAAACATTAGATTAAATGTTGTAGGCTCACTAAGCTCAGATTTACAATCTGGGCAGAGTATTTTTAATTTTTTAAATTTTTCTTTTAATTCTTCTAAATTTGCAAAATGATGAAACTCACCATAGTTAGCCAGAAGCTGGTCTGCTCTAAAGGCTTTTTTTTCTTTTTTACAAAATACTACTGGGTCAGAAAAATTTTTTACATGTCCTGAAGCTTCCAATACTTTTTTTGGTAGGATTAAAGATGTTTTTATTTCTACAAAACCTGGCTGAATTACAAATTTTTCTCGCCACAATTGCTTCATTTTTTCAACTATTCTAAATCCTATTGGCCCATAATCATAAAAACCTGCTAAAGAGCCATATATTTCTGCAGAGGGACAAAAAAAGCCTCTCTGCAAACATATTTCAAAAATTCTTTGATAAAGCTCCATATAAAAATTATAAATAGATAAAATAAAAAACTAAATGGATGAATATTATATATAGGAAAGTATATATGAAAAAAACAAACTATTGATTATTGGTGCCAAGGTAACTCAGCCTGGTTTAGAGTGCCAGACTCATAAATTTTATTTATGAGTGATGAGCAATAGTTGCGATGATATAAAAGGCAAGGTTGGGAAATCTGGAAGTCGGGGGTTCAAATCCCCCCCTTGGCATAACTCCTTTATAAAGAGAATAAAGAAGAACAAAGAACAAAGAAGAACAAAAAATTTAAAAACACTGCAAAATAAATTTAGACTATGAGCCAGATAAATTTAAAACCTATTTTGCTTGGAATTGGTTTTTTAGTTGTTTTATTTTTTTTATGGATTGGGCTTACATACAATGATTTAGTACAGAAAGAAGCAGAGGTTGCTGCTGCTTGGGCCCAAGTAGAAAACCAATACCAAAGAAGAGTAGACTTAATTCCAAATCTTGTAAATACAGTAAAAAGATATATGAAACACGAAGAAAGTCTTTTAACACAAATTACTGCTCTTAGAAGCCAGTGGGCAGAAGCAAAAACTCCTTCTGAAAAAATAGAAACTGCTCAGCAATTAGATTCAGCAGTAAGTAGGCTTTTAGTTGTGATGGAAAATTATCCTACCCTAAAAGCCAACGAGGGAGTAAATAAATTAATGGATGAGCTTGCAGGAACTGAAAATAGAATTGCAGTAGAAAGAGAAAGATATAATCAGGCAGTTACTAGATACAATGTTGCAATTAAAAGTTTTCCAACAGTAGTTATTGCATCAGCCTTTGGCCACACTAGTCCAAAGCCATTGTTTAAGGCTCAGGCTGGGGCAGAAAAAGCACCCAGAGTATTTGAAGATTGAAGGTAGAGGATTATGAGAAAATCTGCTATTTTATTATTTTTTGTTTTACTTTTATTTCCAGTATTTCTTGCTCAAGATATTCCAAGAATTTCCCCCTGTCTAAATGATTTTTCAGGTGTTATTGGTCCAAATTATAAAACACAAATTGAGCAAATTTGTGCTCAACTAAATACAAAAAAAGGAGTAGAATTAGCAATTGTTATTGTACCCTCTACTCAACCATACGACATAAATTCTTTTGCACAAAAAACTTTTGAGAAAAATGCGATAGGAAAAGCAAATGAGGATAATGGACTTTTATTAGTAATAGCAACTGCAGATAGAGGATGGCGCTTAGAAGTTGGGTACGGTCTAGAAGGAACTCTACCAGATGGAAAAGTAGGGCAAATAGCAAGAGAAAAACTTGTGCCTTCATTAAAAAATAATAATTATAATGAAGGAGTTCTTTACTTTTTACAAGCAATAGCTCAAGAGATAAACCAAAATTATACTCCAAGAAATCAGACTGGAGGAGGGGGCGGTGGGATTGGATTTCTTGAATTTTTAGTTATATTTGCTATTGCCTTTATTTTCTTTTTTATACTTCTTTTTAAAATAAGTGAAAAACTAAAAAATTTCTATCAACCACCACCAACAAGAGGAGAGGAAGATAGAACCCATATTAGAAGACCAGTCCAGCAGCAAAAAAAACCTACAACAGCTGTTGGCTATTCAAGATTTGGAGGGGGAAGAAGCGGTGGGGGAGGAGCTTCTGGCACCTTCTAAGTTCTAAGTTCTGAATTATTAGGATTTAATTTTTAATTTGTTTTTGTTCTATATTTTTGTTTTCTTCTACGTTTTCTTCAGATTTTTTTAAAGTTTTAATTTCTTTTTTTTCTTGAGCTTTTTTCTTTTTTTGAGATTGAAGCAGAACATACGCTATAGCTAAAATGAAAATTAAAGAAACAAAGATCTCAAAAATTGGTAGCGAGCCTTTTTCTTTTTCTGCTTCAAAAGAATGGCTGGCTCTTAACAACCTGTCTAATAAAACAATTGCTTGGCCATATTCTTCTTTTTCTATTAATTCTTCAGCTTTTGCTATATCTTCCTGCTCTAAAGCTTTGGCTGAATCTTGTTTTGAATTTAAGGCTTTAGCTGTTTTTAATAAGGAAAGAGCTTTTTCCTCTAATTTAGCTTTGGCCTGGCTATAAGAAGCATAACTAGAGTTTATAGAATCCTCTGCTCTTGACAAAATAAGTTCATTTTTTTCAATAGCTAAAGCAAGTTTATCTATTTTTGTGCTATTTTCTTCGACCCAGTTTTTAAACAAATTTACAATAGGCTTTTTGTAATTTTGTACATCTTTACTAGCAATTGGAGGTCTAAAAAGTATTTTTGCTCCTTCCAATAATTTTGCATCTGAGAAGTATTTATCCCATTTTACTATAAGCTCGTCAGCAGAGTTTTGTAATTTTGTTTTTTTGGAGTTTAATTCGGCTAACTTTTCTAAAAGTAAATCAACAGCTGCTTTTTCTTCTTTATCTAAAGCATCTGAAGCAGAATAAAGATTAAGTAAAGCTTTAATAAAATCGTTTTCAATTATTGCTTCTCTAATTTTGCCTAATTTATCAGAGATGGAAGCTAAATTTGATTGATCTAATTTTGCTTTAGAATAAATACTAATGAGAGTATCTAATCTTTTTTGTGTTTTTGGCTCTAAACTAGATAACTCCTTTTGAATATCTTTATTAGTTTTTTCTATTGATTTTTCCAAATTATCTATTGCATTATCTGGATCTAAACTCAAAGTTCTATTTGCAGATTGAACAGCATTAGTCAAAGAGTTTAGCAGTGTTTTAATATTTAATATTTTTTTATTATCAGTAGAATTAAACCCTGAAAGTTCTTCTATCTTTTTTGTAACAGATAAAATTTTTTCTTTGGCAAGTTCTATTTTTTCTTTTTTGAGTATAAGATTAGCTAATCTTTTTTGTACTTCAGCTAACTTTTTTGCTGCAGAAGTATAATCTTTGGACTGAAAAGATTGTTTTGCGCTTTCTAAAAGATTGAGGCTATAGCTGTCCTGAGCTTCTTTTGCCTTCTCTAAAAGCTCAGAATAAGAAGAATTAAACCATTTTTCTAAATCAGAGAATTTGAAAGAAATACTCAGAATTATTGGCTCAGATTGAGAATTAATTGTTGCTTTCCAATAGCTTAGCTCCCCTCCAGAATAAGTTTTAATATTTTTTATAGCAGCATTAGTTGAGAATATCTCTAAATTAGAGATGTTACTAAATTTTTCTACTCTCTCTAAAAGGATATTTTTACATGGAAGTTTTCCTAAATTTAATTTATAAGAATAGATAAAATAGCCTTCTTTATCTGGAGTTAGTTTTTGCTCAGAATAATCAAATTGTCTTGCTAAGCTTGACTTTACTATAACATTAGCTAAAACTTTAGAAGAGGAAAGAGGGAGAACAAATCTTATTGCTGGGCTAGAATTATACATTGTTAAGATTCCATTATAAACTCCAGTCTGAGAATAAAGCTTAGAGTCTAGATTATCATTTATTGTAGTCCAAGGAACATAAAATTGAACGGAATTGGTTTGATATAAACTATTTATCGAATAATTTGATTCTAAAGAAATTTTATCAGAGCTTGAAATTGTTAATAAGCAGTTTTGTAATGTTGAAGAAAATGCTTTCTTTTCATCTGTAAAATTAATAGATATTTTTTCTAAAGAAGATAAAGAAGAGAGCACAAGTTTTAGTGTTTTGTTAGAAATGATTGCGCTTTCTATATTCTTTGATTTTTCCTTTATTGCAGAATTAGAAAGGTCTGCTTCTAATGGACAGGAGAGTTGCAAGCCATCTATAAAAGAAATATCCAGAGGATTGCTGCTTTCCCAACTTGCAACTATTTTAAAACTTTCGTCCACTATGGCTAATTGGTAATTGCTATAAAAGGATGCGTTTTTGCAAATATAGGATTTAACATAATTTTCTAAATTATTTTGTAATTGTTTTAAAGAGGATCTAAGAAAACTAAGCAAAGCGTTTCTATTTTTAAATGCATATAAGTTCCATTGGTCGTTTTCCCTATAAGCTTTGAGTTTTTGATTATAAGAATTTAAAAATTCTTTTTGCGTTCCTTGAGATTTATCAAGCAATTCTAAAATAGTTTCATGTAAATTATTTTCTTCTTCCATAAAATTATGCAAATAATTTTTTATAGAGAGAATGTTTGACTGAATATCTTGTGGGTCTAAAGAGTAGTTGAGGTCTAACAATTTTTTAAATTCAGCGTGTTTCTCTTTATAGACAGAAACATCTGCACCCATTTTTTCTCCTGCTACAATATATTCTAAAAATTTATTTAGAAGGGTTCTAGAAATTGAGATTGATTGGGCTGACTTTTGCTGACCATTTAATATTAAAAAGTAGGCCTCTTTGCAGCTTAGGTATTTATCAGATTCTTTACTAGAGCTTTGGGCTTTTTGAATTAGACTAGAAGCAGAATTGTAAATCTCCAATGCCTGTCCTAAGGCTGAGTGATTTTTTTCAGCCTCTAATTTTTTAATAGCCAAAAAAAGTGAATTTAATTCTGAATTTGCATAGTGGCAAGAAATATTTGATTTTTGTTTCATTAATTGTTCTAATTGTTCTGCGGCTTGTATAGCTAGCCTATAGTTTTCAGAAGAGTTTTTAAAAAGTTGAATTTGTTCTACTGCTTTCTTAGACCTTTGAGCAGAATCAAAATAAGCCTTTGCCTGATTAGAATAAAAAATCATAGAATTGTAAAGTTGATTTAGCTCACCACTAACATTTAAAACTTTAAAAGAGGTTGTTGGAGCAAAAAATAAGTCTTCTTGGCTGAATTTGAGTGGTTCGTTAAATTGTACTTTCTTTATTTTCTCTTCTGCTTCCTTCTTTAAGTTTGAATTAATAGTTTTAGCCTCGTCTCTTTCTTTTTCTAAAATATCAATAGCCTGGTTTAATTTTAAATTCATAGTAAGTGCAAATTCTAGAAGGGAGCCCTCTGAAGCTATACATGCAGTGTTAAATATCTCGTCTGTAGAATAAAAAATAGGAAAAGGCTGCTCTAAATTACAAGTATCTCTAACTAAATTAGAATTTCTATAAACCAAACCATAAAGAAAAGATGGTGTTGTGCTTTCGTCAAAGGATTGGGGATTGGAATATATTTTAGAGAATTTTACAAATTCTTTCCATTGATTATAAACCTCCTTTGGCTTTCCAAAGTATGAAGGCTCCTCAATTCCATTTTCATAAAGTTTTAGTGCTTTGTTTTCAGCAGATTTAAAAATTGTATCAAGAGCAGAAACACAGCTTTGTAATGAGTCTGTTGCATCAGCCATCGAATCTTCCCAAGAAATAGAAAAATCAACAAAATCGTTTGTAAGAAGACCACCTAGAAATTGATCAAAAAAGAACGTCAATAAATTTAAAAGATCAGAATAAAACTTGAGTGGGTCTACTGCTCTTAAGGAAATAGAGATGAATTTTAAATATAAAGAAAGACCAAAGGTCTTTGTAATTTGGTCATAAAATTTAGAGGCTTGAGCATAAGAGCTTTTTGCTTTTTGAACTTTAGAATATGCTGACTTTATTTTTTCTTTTTCTTTAGAAAATTCGGCTGGAACTTTAAGATCTAGTGCATATACATCTACATCAGAAGTAGACCAATTGTTTAATTCTAAAGATTCGAGGGTGTAAAAAAGAGCTGGATTATAAATGTTTCTTTTTATACCAGAGAGAGAGCTATAAAGCTTTATAAACTCGTTTGATTTAGATAAAATATATTCTTTAGAAAGGTCTTTTTCCCAAAATTTTTTACAGCTTGCATCTAAAGCTATATTAGAAATTTTTAACTCCTCAGCACTATATTGGCTAAAAAAAAGATTTAAAAACAAAAATAAGAAAAACAAAAAAAAAGTTTTTTTCAAAAAAACACCTTGTTCATTCTACATAAAATATAAAAAAGCAATCAAATTTAAATTTATCTTTCCTAAAATTTTTTGCTTGGTGTTAAAAAATGCCTTTCAATTTTAGTAAAATAAAAAATTTTTTAACTAATCTTAAAGAAAGAATCTATCCTTTTAAGAAAATAGATGTTTTAGTAGAGATAAGAGGATTAAAAAACGAGTTAATAGCAGTAGAAAAAATTCAGCTTCAAAAAGGACAAAGATTAATTGATGGCTTTAAAAAAAATGAAAAATTTAAAGTTGGAAACACAAACTATGGCCAGATAATTCAAGGCTATGATAATGGTATTGTTGGTTTATACGAAGGAAAAGCAGCCAAAGAAAATTTAGAAAAATATCAAGACTACATAATGGATTATTATGAAGATTATAGAATTGGCTTTGCTGGCTGTGGATTTGAGGTATATATTAAAGAAAATGATAAAGCGCATTTTATAACTTGTATGTATAATTTTCAAGAGTATAGACCAGGCCTAGAGAATATAATTGTTGACTTAAATTTAAAAAAAGAGCTTAAACTGGTTTTAAAATATACTGATTTTAAAGAGGATATACCAGAAAGTTATAAATTAACAGCTCAAGAGATCAGTAAAAAGTCTTTACCGTCAGTTACTTTAAGCTATATTTTAAATGACAAAATTTTTGCTCGTTCTATAAATAATGATTTGGTCTTTTATGAAATAGAACAAGGAAAATTTATAACTAACGATAAATATTTACAAATACCACTAATTGATAAAAATAATTATGAATTTAATGTTTCTAAAACAAGAGAGATGATTAAAAAATATTTTTATGCTCTCAAAATTTTAAATAATATAGTGTTTTTAGAATATAGTAGACCTATTTTTCAAATAAATTTTAATTTAGAAAATAATTTAGAAAATGTTCATTCAGAAAAAAAAGCTAAGGATAAAAAAAACTATTATTCTAAAGCGGTTTTTGAAGAGATAGGCACAAATCCAACTAATGTTCAAAAAGTAAAAAATTTAACTAAACAAACAAAAATAGAAATTGGATTAAATAGATTCTTGCTCAAAGAAGAAAAAATAAATCCTGCTACTTATACTAAAAGTTATTTTCCTCTAGCTCTAAGTTCAAAACCCAACAAAGTAAAAAAGATAGAAAATTCTTATTCTTCTAACTTTGTTTTAAATAATATAGCAAAAAATGCAACTAACAGTTCTAAAATAATAAGAAAAGAAAAACAAATCTTAGGATTAGAAAATAGAAAGGAGGAAGAAAAGAAAATAAGAGAAAAAGAGCAAATAAAAGAGCCTTATAAAGTAAATAAAACAAAAGAGCAGAAAAAAGAGCAGAATATAAATCAGATAGAAAAAATAGATAAAAAGAAAATAGAAAATAGAAAAATCTTTAGAAGAAAAACAAGAGAAAAAGAAAAAATAAATAGAGAGAAAAATTTAAAGAGAGTAGAAGCTCAAGAAAAAGAACCTTCTTTTCTTTTAGTTAGATATAAAATAAAGAAAAAAAATATTCCAAAAACTTTTATAATAAAGAATATTAAAATTAGAACTAAAACTATACCTAAAAAAGAAAAACTTCATAAATTAAAATTAAGTCCAATTAGAATAGAAAAAAAGAAAAAAATTGAGATTTTAAAAAATATTAAGAAATACAAAATAGAAAAGTTTATAGTAGAAAATTACGGAGAAGGAAAAAATGGAAAAAGAAACAAAAAACCAACCTATATTAGCAGCTCAAAATCCTACTGAAGGACAAATTTATCAATTTGGCCTGTGGTTAGACGAATATGAAGATATTTTTTCTGATTTTGATCCTCGGCCTTATCAAAAAAGACAGATTTCTGATGATTTTATAATTGAACTTAAAAAAAGAATAAGAGAAACACCTAAAGGAGAGTTTGAGATTGCCTTTTATTTACCAAAAGAAAAAAGAAATCCAAAACTAGAGCCGATTATCAAAAAAAGATTGAGAGAGCATTTTGATAGCGAATTAATGTTGACAGAAAAGATAATAACTAAAAAACAAAAAAAGTATTTAACTTATTTTTTAGGTGGTATTTTTATTTTATTTCTTTCAACTTACCTTAGCTTAGAATATTATAACGAGCAGTTATTAGTTATTGGAGCAAATTTAATACTTCCTTTGGGATGGTTTAGTATATGGACGAGTTTAGATTATTATTTAAATCAAAGAAAAGAAGATGAAGAAAAAATTTTATTTTTTAATAAGATAAAAAAATGCGATTTTAAATTTTTTGATTTAGAACTTTTAACTGAACAAATAGGGGATACAAAACAAAAAATTTTCATTACTGAAAAGCAGCAGCAAAATCCTGTATTGTAAGTCTAAGTTCTTCTATGTTAGTTGTAACTGAAATTTTTTTTCTTAGCTCGGAGGCATTTTTAAAATTTTTAAAAAGTTTTAAACTTAAATTTTTTGCATAAGAAAAATCTCTATCTTTTATAAGACTAGAATATTCAAAAAAGAATTTTATTTTATCTTTGAAACCAAAAGTTTGAAATTTGGAAAAATTCAAATAATCTCTTGCTTGAAGAAAGATAAATGGATTTTCTAAGGCTGCTCTTCCAATCATCACACCAGAAGAATAATTTTCTAAAATAAATTTGATATCCTCGACTTTGGAGATAGAACCGTTTGCAAAAACAAATACATTGAATTTCTCTTCTACTTTTTTACAGATCTCCCATCTTGGTTTAGAAAAAAATTTCTCATTTTTAGTTCTACAATGCAAAGATAAAAAAGAAAAATTGTTTTTTATTAAGATAGAGCAAATATCAAAAAATTCTCTTTCATCTTCTAAAAGCCTTAATTTTGCACTATAAGCAAAAGGACAATATTTATAAAAAATATTTGCAATTTTTTTGAGTCTAGCTTTTGAATAAAGAAGACCTGCCCCTGCACCAATTTTTAATATTTTTTCTGAAGGACAGCCAAGATTTAAATCTATAAATTTTATATTTAGCAAATAAGAAGAGCAAAGCTCAGAAATTTTTTTAAAGGCAAGTTCGAATGCCTCTGGCTCAGAGCCAAAAAGTTGTATTCCACCAATGCAATTAGAAGGTACTGCCAATAAATCCAAAAGCTGATCTTGGTTTTGTATACGACAGATTTGTTCTGCTGCAATGAATTCACTAAATGTTAGGTTTGCCCCATATTTTGCTTCCAAAAATCTAAAAACAAAATTAGTATAACCAAACATAGGTGCCAGTGCAAAAGAGGAAAAAACAAGTTTTAAATCTCTATTGCTCATAATAATACATATCTTTATTGTAGTTAAAATTTTTTAATTCAAAAGAGGGGGGATGGTCTAACCTGGTATGATACCAGCTTTGGGAGCTGGCGATCCGAGTTCAAATCTCGGTCCCCCCATTTTAAGAAAGCAAAAAGATGATGTAAAGAGTATATAAAACAAGGAAAAAAAATCCCTCGAATTTGTCTAAAACCATTTTATCTTTTTTTATTAAAGATGCAACTAACAGAACAAAAGAAGAGACAAAAACCATAAATAAATCAACATTTCTAAAAGAAGAGTATACAATATCTCCTTTTAATGTACTTATCCCTAATATAAGAAAAATGTTGGCAATGCAAGAGCCAACTGCGTTTCCTACTGCTATAGGTAAATTCTTTTTAGCTAATGCAACTAAACTAGTTACAAGCTCTGGAATGGAAGTACCGACTGCAATAATAGTTAGCCCTACAAAGGCTTGAGAAACCCCCAATAAAAGAGCTAAATAAACTGCACCATTTACAACCAATTCTCCACCTAAATTTAGCATTAAAATTCCAACAATTACTGCAAAAATTGCAACAGGCAAATTAACAATATTTGTAGGGAGTTCTCCAACTCTTTCTTTATAATGCTGCTCAGATAGAAGATAGTAGATAAAAACAAAATAAAATAAAATCAAAATTAAGCCGTCTGAAAAACTAAGTAAATTTATAGACCCATTCTTAAACAAAACATCGTTTGCAACTATAAAAAGAACGAATGCTGCAAGTAATGAAAAAGGTATTTCTTTCCAAACAGTACTATGAGAAAGAACAATTCTTCTAACAAGTGCACCTAAACCCAAGATTAGCAGGATATTTGCAATGTTACTACCCAAAATATTTCCTAAAAGTATATCATAGTTCTCATGAGAATTTGCTGAAAGAGAAACAAACAATTCTGGTAAAGAAGTACCAACAGAAATTAGTGTTAGCCCAATAAAAAGATCAGAAACCTTTAGTTTTTTTGCAATACTTACTGAACCAGATATTAGAAAATCCGCTCCCTTTATAAGTAGGCCAAAACCTAAGATAAACCCTCCTAAAGAAATCAAATCAACCATAACAAAAATAAAAAGAAAGAGATTTAAAAACATTTTTAAAGAAAAAATAACATGCTTGAAGAGAATAAAAACAAAAAAATTTTACAAATTCTTAAGGCTAATCATTCTTTAGTCTATCTTGCTGCAAAAATAACTACTTTTTTAATTTTTGTTGGTATTTTACTTATGCCCTCTTTATTAAAAGAACTTTTAACAAATACACTTATGTTAGGTACCATTTTAACATTTAATGTGGCTAGTGCGATACTAATATTTTTTGAGCTTTTAGAAAAAAAACAAAAAAGCATATCTCTTCTTATTAACAACTATTTGTTTCTTACTATTTCCATTATTTTATCTTATGGAATTTTTTATTATATTGACGAAAAAATTTTAGAACCAGGCGCTCTGTTAAATGTGTGGAAAAAAGAGATGAGTATAGAGCAAGAAGTCTTTTATTTTAGTGGTGTTACCTATTTTACAATAGGGTATGGAGATATTGTTCCAGCAAAGCCTTATGCACAGATTGCAGCATTAAGTGAAGCGATGGTGGGAGCAATAGTTAATTTGATTGAAATAGGGCTAGCAATAAAAAAGCTATAAACTATAAAGAAAAAAACTCGACCTTAATTTTATCTGAAATAATTATTTTTGCTGCTTTTAATTCTTCTGCTGCAGGAAGTTTTACAATAAGTGTTTCATCCACTATTGTTTTACCAACATTTTCATGAATATGGCCGCAGATGAGCATAAGAGGCTTTACTTTTTTTATAAAATCTAAAACAGCGGTGCTTCCAACATGCTGGCCATCTCCAACAACATCAAAAATTCCTTTTGGAGGAGGATGACTTAAAACTATAGAGTTATAGTCTGCTTCTGTTAGTTCTAAGAAGTGTTCTAATTGTTTTTCAGAATATTCCGAAGGTGTAGAAAAGGGTGTTGGGTTTGAACCTCCTAAACCAACAAAATTCCATTCTCCAAAATTTATTTTTTTTCCATGTAAATAACCAGGATGATTTCGAATTTCATCTATTATAATTGAGCTGTCCATATTACCATGAACAAAATAAAATTTGTCAAATAGCTCTAACAATTCTTTTACATAGGAAACAGGCCCTCTATTAGTTAGATCCCCTGCACATAAAATAGCATCAAAACTCTCTCTAGCAGTTAGCCTTCTTAATGCGTCCAAAGCTTCCTCGCTTGCATGTATATCAGAAAAAGCTAAAAATTTATACATAAAAACACCTCATTTTGATAGAATCTTTTTAATTCTTTTATCAAACTTTTCTTTTAATTCTGGTGCAATAAACTTTTTAGAAAATGCATCAGCTTTTGCAGCTATTGCTATTTTTGAAGCTAAAGACCTTGCTATTTTTCCTCTATTTTTTTTATTTGTTGAGCTAATGACTGGATGCTGAAAAATAATACCGTGTTTAGGTGGTGGAGAGCCTGATTTTAGATGCTTGAAAAGTGCTTTTTCCGCTCCAAGCACTTGAATTGTTGAAGAAGGCAAAAGAGCTAATTTCTTTATTCCCCCTGCTTTCTCTATTAGCCTTGCAGCCAATAGCTCTCCACAAAGATAGGATAAATTTGGGGCTACTTTTTTTGTTAGTTGTTTTAAATAATTTTCTAAATAGATTTTTTTGTTTTCAACTTCTAAACCAAACTTAGCATATTCTTCAATTGCTAAAATATCTTCTTCTTCCAGGATAGAACCAATAGAATTTTTAGAAAGATTTAAAATTGTACTTGCCTGCTCTCCAAATAACTGCTGAAGTTTTTTTTGGTCTGGATTTTTTCTGTTAAAAAAGCTTGCAACTAAAAGGTATTTATGAGGCTCTTTTGCCTTAAACTCTGGAAAATGTACTGCATACCATTCACTTAAGCGCTCAAAGCACAAATTAAAAATTTTGTTTAATTCATCCAAAGCGTTTATAGTTTGAATAATTAGCTGATCTGGAGAAGAAAGTTCCTTACTAAGTTTATCCTCAACCTTTTTAAGAAATTTTTCTCTATCAAATCCCATTAAATCACTAAATATATTTTGTAAAAAAAAGATTTTATAACTTTGGATAAGGAATTTAAAGTTAAGTGCATAAAAATAGTTGTGCAGCTCTCAGATAGAGATATAATAAATGAAATAAAAAAAGGAAATATAAAGATAGACCCAAGAATAAAAAAAGACCAAATCGGTCCTGGTTCTATAGACCTTACATTAGATAATGAATTTTGGTTTATAAAAAAAGAATTTGAAAACAAAAATAAAATAATTGATTTAAAAAAAACAAATTTTTCAGATGTTTTTGAAAAAGTTATAGCAAATAAAATTGTTCTTCAGCCAAATCAACTCTGCCTTGGAATTACAAAAGAAAAAATAATGCTTTCTGCAAATATAATGGGTAGACTTGAAGGAAGAAGCCGCTATGCTAGGCTTGGTCTGGCAGTTCATGTTACCTCTTCTTTAGTTCAACCTGGTTGTTATAATAGGCAGGTCTTAGAAATAGTTAATGTTGCACCCTACTCAATAAAATTATATAGTGGGATGAGAATTAGCCAAATATGTTTATCCTATACCTTAAGCCCCACTAGCAAACCATATAAAAAATTTGGTAAAATAGCAAAAGACCAATGAATTATTTTTTTAGTATTTTTGAAATTTCATCCAAAATAGAAAGTTCTTCTTTTGTTAGCAAATCCAGACAATGTTTTTTTATTAACTCCTGAGAAGAAGGAGGGATATAGCTAAATAAAATATCTAATTCTTTTATAGTTTTTCCACAATAGCATTCATCTATAGAGATAGCAACCTTTTGGCCTTGGCTAGCTTGCTCTATATTCTGCCCCTCGTTTTGAATAGTTTTTACTTCTCCTATAATTGTTCCATCGCCTTTGACTAAAGTTGTTTTTGGTTTTAGTTTTCCAGCTAAAATTTCTACTCCAAAAATAGCAGGTTTACATGCTCTAAAAAAACAATTTGGTAAAACTTTTAATTTTACTGGATAATTTATAGAGCATAAAACTTTGAGCTTTTCTTTTTCTTTTTCTTCTTTTACCCAAGAAATATAATTTTCAAAAGACTCGAAAATTATTTTTGAATTAAATATTTTTATTGAACGCTTTTGTGCTTCTTGCTCTACTTCCAAAGAGCAGTCCACATTAAAAGCAAGTATTGCTCCCAGATATTTGTCTAATGCAGCAACAGCAAAAGCCTCCAGTACATCTTTTTTGGTAATTGGCCCTATTGAAATCTCTTTTATTGGAATATTTTTTGAAGTTAAGAGATTTAAAAATGCCTCTGCTGAGCCTAAAGTATCTGTCTTTACAATCACTCCTAAAAAATCAGATTTTTTTATTAGAATTTGATTTACAGTTTTTTTGATCTCTTGCTCTATTTTAGCAAATTCTTTTTCATCCTCCAAAGCATAAAGCGGAGAGCCAGCTAAAGCACCTTCTAAATTTTGTGCATAAAGCTTTACTCCAGCTGCAGCAACAACTTCATCTACTGAAACAAATTTTTGAGATTGATCTGATTTTTCTGAACTTTCTGCAGGCTTAAAAATTCCTCTTACTTTTGTTTTTCTTGGCCCATCTATAGAAGCAAAAGCAATTAAATCATTTTTTTTCAATTTTCCTTCGTAAATAATAACATCTATAGTAGTGCCAAGCCCTTTTTCCTCTTTTAATTCTAAAATAGAGCCTTTTGCAGGGCAATCTGTTTTTAGTGAAAGAGAGGAGGCCAAATACTTCTGAGTTAGCCCAGCCAAATAAAGCAAAAGCTCTGCTATGCCTTCGCCTGTTTTTGCAGAACAAGGTACTGCAACTATTTCTTTTGTAAAATCACTAATTCGATCAAAGCGTTCAATTCTTATATTGAAAGTTTTTAGCTGATCTAAAATAGTGTAAGTTCTTTCTTCTAAATACTCTATTGTTTTTTCTGATTGTTTTAAAAGCGAGCTTGAAATAGAAGTTGTTGGTTGCGGCTTCCAGCCATATAACAAATCCACTTTGTTTAAAGCTACTAAAAAAGGTACTTTTGATCTAAGCAAAATTTCAAGAGATTCTATCGTCTGGTTTTGGACTCCCTGACTGATATCAACAACTAAAATTGCGATATCAGAAATTGAACCTCCTCTCTGGCGCATTGATGTAAAGGCCTCATGGCCAGGAGTATCTATAAATAAAATTCCAGGAACTTGCAAAGTATCTTTTATTTTTTGTCCAAGTTCAGCGCTTAGATCAATAATAGTTTTTTTTGGCAAATAGTAAGCCCCAATCATTTGAGTGATTGCCCCCGGCTCTTTTTTAGCAATCGCACTCCCCCTAATATAGTCTAAAAGAGAGGTTTTTCCATGGTCTACATGTGCCAAAATACAAACGATTGGTGAGCGAATTGCCATAGCCTACACTTTTTTAGCTGTTTTTAGCTAGAATTTTTATCATTATAATAAATATTATAAATAATGAAGCTAAGATAAATAAAATACTATAGGTGAAAAAATGATAATTGAAGGCCAGGATATTATAAAAAATAAGCTTGTGGAAAATTTTATATTTTCTCATCAGGTCCAAGG
>JAOAJF010000017.1:2941-17493 GCA_026414325.1 Microcaldota archaeon | reverse complement strand
AAATGTGTTTTATTTCTTATTTTTATTTTAATTTTATTTTTGCATCTTTAAATATTTTCAATAAAAAAGACATAAAACTTTTCAAAATTTTGCTTTCTTTTTAATTCTCAGTCACTCTTAAACTTTATTTTGTATTTTTTAGCTTTTTAAATTAATGCAAAGTTTTATAAATTCTAATGCATAGACAAAATAAGAAAAACTAAAATAAAGAGGTGGAAAAATGCTTTTTCAGGTTGTTTCTAAGATAGGAGGACAAAGTAAAAAAAATCAAGAAGAGGGTACAACGCAAGATCTAACTTCTTCGAGTAGTTATTTTATATTTTCTTCTGCTTTTAAAAATATTCAAGATCTAAAAAAACATTTAGAACAGTATACACAAAACTTACAAGACCAATTAAAAAAAGAAGGAAAAGAGAAAATTAAAGTAAAACTAACTCAAAATAACAACTCTTTTGTTCTTGAGGTAGGCGCTGCTAAAGTAAAATTAGATTTTATAGAGAGAGAAGGAAAACGACAAATAGGTGTTACATTATTTTATCCAGATGAGGAAAACAGAGGAGATTTAAAGTATATTGATTTAGCAAAAATTCTAAAGATGGAAGATTTTAAGCCTGTAAAAAAGAAGAAATAAGAAAGATAATTTTTGAGAATAAGTTTTTGTTTACTATAGCTAAAGGTTCAATAGGCTAAAGGAAAATGTGTTTTATTTCTTATTTTTATTTTAATTTTATTTTTGCATCTTTAAATATTTTCAATAAAAAAGACATAAAATTTTTTCTTTATTGTGGTTAAAATAGAATAGAAATGTTTATAAATATTCCTTAATACTATTACTATATAAACTTTTATAATGGGTGGTTAGATATGGCTTTCAAATTTAAACTAAAAGATTTTCAAAACTTTGCTAAGAACTTTAATCAAAAATTTAAAACATCCTTTGCAAGAAAAAACCCAATTCCTGAGGATTTTTTTGTTTATGCTTCTAATCCTACAAAAAGCAGAGCTGAAGTAGAAAAAGAAATGAACCAAAAACTAACTGAACTATCTAATTATTTATCTAAAGAAAAAGTCAAATCTAACTTTTCATTTTATTCTAACTTAAAAAAAATTACAGAGGTTTTTTCTTATGCTGATACTATAGAATATAGGGATTTAAAAGAGAAGTTTGTTGAACAGATAGCTAATTTATCTTTTCCATTTTCAGAAAAACTTTTTTCTAAACTTTCTAATAAAAATTTTGAGAACTCTTTTTTACAAACTTTAACCTTTGTTTATAGCTCAAAAAAAGATCTTCAAACAAGAAATAAAAATATAATTTTCTTTAATTTTCTTTTCCATTCCTACTATATTTATTCTACCTATCCAAATTTTAAATCTGCAGATTTAGCTAAACAAAGTTATGAAACATTAACTAAATATTTTTTCGACTATCTATATAATTCTTTAGATGCGTTCTCTTCTCTTAGCGAACTTCCGATAAATCCTTCAAAAATAAGTAATAAGCTCTATGATTTTTATTCTCTAGTTCTAAATTATAATCAGTTATTACTAAAAACCGCAAAATATCAATTAGATAACAATTCTTTTTATTTTGCTAAAAAAACCATAGAATTTGCTTCTGAGATACAACGTAGTTTTAACTTATTTTTAAAAAAAGAGCAAGAAAGTGAGCCAAACTACAAACTTTTGTTATTAATTAATTCTATGGATCCAACCAAATTAACTGAGCTTAAAACAAAAGCTACCAATCTTGGCAAAGAGCTAAATTTATTATCTAATTCTTTAGAAAAAAAAGAAAATTATCTCAAAGAAGAGGTTAAATCATCTGTTAAAAAGCCCAAACCACGTCTAACAGAAAGCTTTTTGTATTCTCTTTATTCTGTATTTTATGGCTTTAAAAAATTATTCTCTCCTATAGTTGGTATTGCAGTGGCTTTTGATATAATCGGTATATGGCAATTTCCCACAACTTTGTTTCTCTGGTCATTAGGTACCTTAGTTGCTAACGAAGCATTGATCAAATTTGTAGGAAATGTGAAAAAAGGTCTATCTTTTGTTTTAAACACTGTTGGCTCCACTCTTACTATTGGCTCATTATTAGGATTTTCAAAAATAGCTTTCCAAGAAACTTTCAAAGACTTTTTCTTAGGTATTGCTAAAATTCTAGAACCTATATTTTTACCAGCAACAGATATTCTTCTTTGGATTTATGACCTAAACTTTTCTATTCCAGTTCTTTTTGCCTCATTTGTAGCTGGTTTTGCTCTCTGGCTAACTGGAACACACATTAGCACAAAAGCCAAAGATTCTTTATTTGCTAAATCCAAACACTAGAAACTTTGCTCTAAAATTTTTTTCTTTTTTCTTTTTTAATTTTTTATATCACTAACTCTTTTCAATAACTATTTTAAATTCAGCCGCCTAATTTTTTTGTATGAAAAACCCTTTAAGTTTTTTATCTTTTCCAATAAAAACAGGAATTGGTTTTGGTTTAATTTCTGGAACTCTCACCACTCTTGGTTTAATCGTTGGAATTTATTTTAGTACTAAATCTACTTTAGCTATTATAGGTGGAATAATCTCTATTGCTATTGCCGATGCTTTTTCTGACTCTCTAGCAATTCATATTTCAGAAGAGTCAAAATCCAGTTCATCTAAACACGTTTTTCTTTCAACAGTTTTTACTTTTATTTCAAAATTTTTAGTAGGTCTTATCTATCTTCCAGCATTTTTAATTTTTCATCCAGATCTAGCACTTTTAATAGATATTTTTTTGGGCTCATTTTTAATAATTTTTTATAGCTATTTAATAGCAAAGCAAAACAATTCTTCTCCCCTTTACACTATTGGCGAGCATTTATTTATAGCATTTTTAGTTATTTGCCTAACTTATTTTTTAGGAGTTTTTATAAACGAAAATTTCAGCTAAATTTTTATATCAAAGTTTTTATTATATAATTTGTTGTACTATCTAAATTTGCCGACGTCGCATAATCTGGTAGTGCGCCGGTCTCGAAAACTTAGCCAAGAAAACCGGTTCCCTCTTAAGGGTGTGCAGGTTCAAATCCTGCCGTCGGCGCTTTAATCTTATGTTCAAACTAAAACGATAAGTTTTAATTAATGGTTTTTTCTTATTTTTATATGCCAAACACAAAAAAATTCATCGTTTTAAATTTCAAGACTTATCCCTCAACCTATGGTTTTTCAGGTTTAAATCTTTGTAGAATAGCAAAAGAAGTTTCAAATTCTTATGGAGTAAGAATTATAGTTTGCCCAAATGCCCTTCTTTTGGCTCAAGCAACAGAAATAGGGGCAGATGTATTTGCTCAACATGTTGATTCTAACAAACCAGGCCCATTCACAGGCTCAATTAGTGCAAAAATGTTGGCTGAAATTAATGTAAAGGGCTCTTTGATAAATCATTCCGAAAAACGCCTCAGTCCAGAAAATGTAAAAGGAGCAGTGGACGAATTAAAAGAAAACGATTTAGAATCAATGGTTTGTGTACAAGATGTAAACGAAGCTATTAAATACTCTTCTTTTAGGCCAACTTATATTGCAGTTGAACCTCCAGAGCTAATAGGTACTGGCATCTCTGTCTCAAAAGCCAAACCAGAGCTAATTACTTCTTCTATTTCTGCAATAAAACATGTGGATGAGCACATAAAAATAGTTTGTGGTGCAGGTATTTCTAATGCAGAAGATGTAAAAAAAGCAATAGAATTAGGTGTGGATGGGGTGTTGCTCTCTTCAGCCTTTGTTCATGCGCCAAATCATAGAAAATTTTTAGAATCATTAATCGCTGTTTTAGATTAACTTTCAAAAATTTTTTATTTCCTAAAATTTTTGTAACAGACCAAAAATAGGTTTTTATATTCTTCTTTATTTTATATAAATAGTTATATAATTTATTTTAGTTTTAAAGGGGATCTTTTATGGCTTCTACTAATAAAATAGAACTAAGAGTTGCAGAAGCATTACAAAATGATGTCGGAAGAGGACTAGTAAGAATAGATACAAAAGCTAGAGAAGCCTTAGGAGTTTCTACTGGAGATATTGTAGAACTTCATGGTAAAAAAGTAACAGCTGCGATTGTCTGGCAGGCTCATCCTCAGGACGAGGGCTTAGATATAATTAGAATGGATGGTTATATTCGACAAAATAGTGGTGTGGCTTTATGGGATAAAATAATTGTAAAAAAAGCAGAAGTAAAAAATGCAACAAAAGTAGTTTTAGCCCCAATACAACCAGTTAAATTTTCTCCAGGTTTTGAACAATTAATAAGAAAAAAATTTATAGGTAGACCAATTACACGAGGAGATACAATTTTTGTAGGAATGTTTGGTGCTTCTATACCTGTTGTAGCAACCTTAGTTCAACCTTCTGGAATTGCAGTAGTTACTGAAACAACTGATTTTCGTCTAAAAGAGGAACCAGCAAAAGAATCAATCCAGCTTGGTACACAAATAACTTATGAAGATATAGGTGGACTAAAAGAAGAAGTACAAAAAATTAGAGAAATGGTAGAACTTCCAATGCGCCATCCAGAACTTTTTGATAGATTGAGAATAGAGCCACCAAAAGGAGTTTTAATTTATGGTCCGCCAGGAACTGGTAAAACATTGCTTGCAAAAGCAGTTGCTTCCGAGTCTGATGCACATTTTATTCATATCGCAGGCCCGGAATTAGTTTCTAAATACGTCGGTGAATCAGAAGAAAAACTCAGACAAATATTTAAAGAAGCTGAGGAAAACTCTCCCTCTATTATTTTTATGGACGAGTTGGATGCAATTGCTCCAAAACGAGAGGAAGCAACTGGAGAAGTTGAAAGAAGAATTGTTAGCCAACTTTTAACTTTAATGGATGGGCTTAAAAAAAGAGGAAAGGTTATAGTGATTGGTGCTACCAACAGGCCAAATTCTATCGATCCAGCTTTAAGAAGACCAGGACGATTTGATAGAGAGATTGAAATTGGAGTGCCAGATAGAAAAGCAAGAGAAGAAATTTTACAAATTCATACTAGAGAAATGCCAATAGATGAAAAAGACAATGAAAATGGAAAACTAATAAAAGAGCTTGCTGCAGTAACTCATGGTTATACTGGAGCAGATATTCAGCTTTTAGCAAAAGAAGCTGCAATGAAAGCGCTTAGAAGATTTTTACCATCATTAGATTTAGAAAAAGATATCTCTCCAGAGATGCTAGAAAAAATAAAAGTAACTAGAGAAGATTTTTATAGCGCTTTAAGAGAAATTCAGCCCTCTGCCCTTAGAGAAATATTTTTTGAAAAGCCCACAGTAAAGTGGGATGATATTGGAGGTTTAGATCATATTAAAAAGGAGCTTAAAGAAGCTGTAGAACTACCAATAAAACATCCAGAATTATTTCAAAAATTTGGAATTAGACCTCTTAAAGGAATATTGCTGGTTGGTCTGCCAGGAACTGGAAAGACTCTTTTTGCAAAAGCAGTAGCAAACGAATCAGAGGCAAATTTTATTTCTATAAAAGGCCCAGAAATACTTTCCAAATGGGTTGGAGAATCAGAAAAAACTTTAAGAGAACTATTTAGAAAAGCAAGAATGTCTGCTCCTTGTATAATATTTATAGATGAAATAGATGCAATTGCTTCTATAAGAACAGGCTCTGAATCCGAAGGCTCGAAAGTAGAGGAAAGAATTGTAGATACTCTTCTAACAGAATTAGATGGACTAAAAGAGTTAAAAAACGTAGTTCTAATAGCAGCAACAAATAGGCCAGATATTTTAGATCCAGCTCTTTTAAGGGCAGGAAGATTTGACAAAATGATAGAATTACCAATTCCAGATTTAGAAACAAGAAGAAAAATATTTGCAGTACACACTAGAAAAATGCCATTAGATAGTAGTGTTGATTTAGACAGATTAGCAAGCATAACTGAAGGATTTAGCGGAGCAGATATTGAAAATCTTTGTAGAGAAGCTGGTATGGAAGCAATAAGAAAACTTTTTGATCAAAACTCAAAATTACAAGTTGAGCTTAGTAAATTAGTACCAATAGTAAAAATGGAAGACTTTTTAGCAGCACTAAAGAAAATTACACCTTCTTTTACAAAGGATGATTTAGAAAGAATGGATAAATTCAAAAGCAAAACAAATAGAATGTATGGCTAATTTAAATTTTTTGTTTTATATTTATATTAGGTAGAGTTTTATGAATAAAACATTTTATATAGACCTTGAAGAGCTTAGCAACCTTTCTATCTCTATATTAGCAGTAACCTTAAGTATTGTTCTTGCTTCTTATGGCTTTTCACTTACTCCTTTAGAATTTGCAAAATTTTTTAGTGTTTATCTTATAAGCGTTGGCTCTGGTTTTTTATTTCATGAATTAGCTCATAAATTTGTTGCAATAAATTTTGGTCACAGTGCAAGATTTATCTCCTGGCAAACAGGACTTTTCATAATGTTAGGTTTAGCTCTTCTGATCGCTGTTTTTCAAGTACCTCTTCCATTATTTTTGGCTCCTGGTGCTGTGGTGATATTTTCTTCAAAAAGAATTTCAAAATTTGAAAATGGAATTATCTCAGCAGCAGGCCCAATAACAAATATCATATTGGCAGTTATATTTTTTGTATTGGCTGTTTTATTTCTAGTGGCAAGAGGAGATATGCAAAGTCTTCTGCTTAATGCATTTTTAATAGGAGTTAAAATAAATCTATTTTTGGCTTTTTTCAATCTTTTGCCAATATTTCCTTTAGATGGCTCAAAAATTTTTGCTTGGAATAAAATTGTTTGGGTAGTACTTTTTCTTATCTCCCTTTTAGTATTTTTTATATAAGTGCTTTTTTGAAATTTTTTTAATTTTTTTGTTAGTTATTATATCTATAAAATTTTTGAGGGTTGTTTTTATGAAAATTCTACCTCCAAAAGAAACAAAAATAGCAGAAGGTGCAGAAGCAATAATTTATTTGCTAGAAAGCAATTCTTTTAAATTTATAAAAAAACTTAGAATAGAAAAAAAGTACAGAGTAAAAAACTTAGATTATAAATTAAGATTTGGTAGAACAAAATCAGAAGCAAAAATATTGCACAAAGCCCAGAGCGGTGGAGTAAAAGTTCCACACCTTCTAGGAGTTAAAGACGATTTTTTATTATTAGAGTATCTTGAAGGAAAAACATTAAATCAACTTCCAGCAGTGAGTTCAAAGCTTTTAAAACAAAGCGCATTTTATCTAGCTAATCTTCATAAACTAAATATTATTCATGGGGATTTTACATTCGCAAATTTATTTTTAGCAAAATCTGATTTGTATGTTATTGATTTTGGCCTAAGCTTTATTTCTCAAGACAATGAGGACAAAGCAGTTGATCTTCTAACGATGCTAAAATCACTTCCAAAAAATCAGGCAAATTTATTTAAAAAATATTATGCCCAATTTTATTCTCCCTCTATAGTAGACCTAGCTAAAAAAATTCAAAAAAGAGCTAGATATGAAAATAGAGCCTAAATTAAAACTTTAGAGTTCGCCTACTCTTCTTTTTAGTTTTCTTTTCATTCTTTTTCTTCTTTTTTTAATCCATTTCCAGCGCATTTTTCCTTTTTTCTTCCATTTTCTTGGTCGTGAACCCAACAAAACACCTTCTAATTTTAATTTTTTATTTTGTTATTATATATAACAATTAAATTAAAAAATCCTTTTGTTTTCTTATTTTTATGAATAAGAAAGAGGAGCAAAAAAATATTAAAAGAATTATGCAAGATATAGAACAATTTTATAAAAATTTGGAAGAAGTAGATAAAAACCCCTCTAATTTTTATATAATAGATCTTGCAACAAAATATTGCCAGGATGCTTCTTATTGGCTAAAAAAAGGAGATCTGTTCACAGCCTTTGGTTGTATAAATTATGCTCATGGTCTGTTGGACGTTTTTAGATTAAAACAAGAAAGTAAAACAAATAAAACATTTTAGCCCTTTATATCTGCATTTAATTTTTTTAAATCGTCTAAAAAATTTTTATTCAATGCTATGATATTTTCAATATTTTTTACTTTTAATTCTGATTTACAAATAAAACCAGCAATTGTGCAAGCCATGGCACTATATGGTTCTTGAGGCTCAATTATCCCTCCATATAATTTAGATGGAGTTATTTCAAAATAAGGCTCAACATATTTTATTTTTGCCCCTATTTGAGCTAATTGTAAAGCAAAGTCCTGTAATTTTTTTAATTTATCTTGTCTATAAGGAACAAAAGGACCTATTTTAAAAGGATTTTCTGATTTAGTTCCTAAAACAAAAAGCAATGGTATTAAATAGTCAATTCCTTGTGGCTCTAGCTGAGCTGGAAAATTTAGCTGCTCTTGGCCATCAGCAACTTCGAAAAAGTTTTCTGTTTTTTTTATTCTACTGCTTAGTTGCTCCATTATTTTTATTTCTGGATAATTTAGTTTAGTTGGAAAATTTATTTTTCCTTTTCCACTAAGTAAAAGAGCACCTAAATAATACATAGAAAATTTTATGCTTGGTGGTAAGTCTAAATTAAATTCTTCTCCACTATATTTTCTTGCTACAAAAAAATTTCCTGTATTTTCTTTAAAATAATATTCATAATTTAAAAGTTCAAAAGCATTTGCTACATTATATACCCCTCTATATTTGCTAGTGTAATCATCCAAAGAGACAAGAAATTCTACTCCCATTGCTGCAGCTCCAGTTATAAAAGCAGGTGCAAAAAAGCTTCCTTCAATACCTTCTAACAATATTGCATTTTTTTCTAAAAACTCTGATTCTATTTCTAATCTCTGCGAATAAGACAAAAGCCTAACTCCTAAGTATTCTGCATATTGGGCAAGTGCTTTTTTACAATTTTTAGGGATTTTTGGATTTAATATTTTTGTTTTATCTCCTGAAAAAAAAGAAAGTCCAACTATATACTTGCTAGAATTAACATCATTTTTCAGATCAACACTATATCCTTTTTTTAAGATAGGGAATATATCTGCTGTGTCTTCTTCTACTGCAATATCTGCACCCAATTGATTTAAAGAATTTATAAGGTTTTCAACTTTTTTTGTTCTTGAAAAATTTCCAATTACTCCTCCAGAATTATTTGCCAAAAAAACTAAAAGTGTACTACTTAAACTATCATCTGAAAGAGCAGTTAGTGAACCATTTAGTAAACTACTTCTAACTATTATACTAGCCATGTAAATAAAACAAGTTTGATTTTTATATTTTTTTGTATTCTTATTTTTATGAATACTACTGAAGGTTTAGCAAAAATTTCTCTAGTTCCGGGTGTATTTTTTAATCCAAAAATGAAGATTTCTAGGGATATTACTTCTTTATGGATTAGTACTTTGCCTAAACTAAATATTTTAGTTGATGGCTTTTGTGCTTCTGGTGTAAGAGGAATAAGATATAAGCTTGAAAATAAAAATGTTTCACATCTAATCTTTTTTGATAGAAGTAAAAAAGCAGTATTAAATACTAAAAAAAATTTAAAATTAAATAATTTGGTAGGAACAGTTTTTGAAGGAAATTCAAATAAATTTTTTTGCAATTATCAAAATTTTGATTTTTGTGAAATAGACCCCTTTGGAAGCCCAGCTCCATTTTTAGACTCTCTTTTTTGGGCAGATTACAAACAAAAAACTAGATTTGTTTCAATAACAGCTACTGATAGTGCAGTTTTATGCGGAGCACATAAAAATGCGTGTATAAAAATTTATGGAGCAAAACCAGCACATAATTTTGTTTGCCATGAAGTAGGTTTAAGAATTTTGCTAAGTTTTATTGCAAAAGTTGCTGCAAAATATGATTGGGCTATTATCCCTCATCTCTCTTTTTATTCTTTACATTTTTTCAAAGTTCTTCTAGAAATAAGAAAATCAGCCACTGCTGCAGTTTCTTCTGTAAACCAGTCAAACTTTTTTTATATTTTTTGCCAAAATTGTTTTTATCAATCAAAAGAAAATATTTTTTCTTATTCTCAAAGCCTTTGTCCTATATGCAATAACAAATTAAATTATTTTGGTCCAATCTGGGCAGGAGAGTTAGGTCAGAAAAAAATTTTACAGCTAATGAAAAAAAATTATAAAAAAAAGTCCTATCTTCACTCAAAAGAAATGGAAAAATTTTTAGAAATTTATTTACAAGAGTTAGGTCTGCCTTACTTTTATTATGATATTCATAAAATCTGCTCAAAATATAAATTAATGCCTCAACCCACCTCTGTCCTAGTTGAAAAATTAAAAGAAAATGGCTTTTTAGCTTCAAAAACTATTTTTGGGCCAACTTGTCTACGAACAAATGCTTCGATAGTTCAAATAGTGCAAACAATTAAGAATTTATAGCAGCAAAAATAGAACTATAGGAGAGAGTATGTTAGAGCAATGGTCTGGCTTTTATAAGCTAAGCCTCCAGCAAAGGCTAGAAAAAGTTAAAAAATTTGCAAATTTAACCGATGAAGAAGTTGCAATTTTGCTTTCCAGAGGACCCATGAGTTTAGAGGTTGCTGATAAAATATCTGAAAATGTTATAGGGACAATCTCTCTTCCATTGGCCATAGCACCAAATTTTATAATAAACTCGAAAGAAATTCTTGTTCCAATGGCAATAGAAGAGCCTTCAGTAGTTGCTGCTGCAAGCCATGGTGCAAAATTAGCTGCAAAAACCGGTGGTTTTAAAACAAGCTATAGTGGTTCAATAATGATTGGGCAAATTCAATTAAGCGAAGTAGAAGATATTGAAAAAAAATATAATCTGATTTTAGAAAAAAAGAAAGAAATAGTAGCAGAAGCAAAAAAATATTCTTCCTCTATAGAAAAATACGGCGGTGGTGTGCAGGATTGTTATCCAAGAATTGTTGCTACTTCAAGAGGCAAAATGCTGGTAGTCGAATTTTTAATAGATGTAGTAGATTCTATGGGCGCAAATACAATAAATACTATATTAGAAAACACTGCTCCTTATTTACAACAACTTGTCGGAGGAAAAATTAGACTTAGGATTTTATCCAACCTCTGTCTTTTTAGAGTTGCCTCAGCAGTCGCAGTCTGGAAAGCAGAAGATTGTGGTGGAGAAGAAGGTATAGAAGCTATATTAGATTGCTGGGCTTTAGCAATGTCTGATCCTTTTAGACGTGCTACTCACAATAAAGGTGTGATGAATGGAGTGGATGCAGTTCTTTTAGCTTGTGGACAGGATTGGAGAGCAGTAGAGGCAGCTGCACATACTTATTCTGCTTTAAAAAATGGGGCTTTAACTTTTTTTCAAAAAAATGCTTCTGGAGATTTGGAAGGAAAAATCCTACTACCTTTAGCTGTTGGTGTGGTTGGAGGAACTCTTAATATAAATCCTACTGCTAAAATTTGTCTAAAAATTTTAGGGGTACAGACAGCTGGGGAATTAGCTCAGGTTTTGGCAGCTGTGGGGCTAGCTCAGAATTTTGCTGCCTTGCGAGCTCTTGCTTTAGAAGGAATTCAAAAGGGGCATATGAAACTACATGCTAGGCATTTGGCTCTTTCTGCTCAAGTTCCTGATCAATATCTAGAAAAAGTTATCGAATGGATGATAGCTAATTCAAAAATTTCTATAGAAGGAGCAAAAGAGGGGTTAGAGGCAATTAAAAAAGAAGAAAAAATTTAGTGATTTTTTTATGAAAAAAATTTTTGAATCTTTCGAAAAATTAAGAAAGATAAAATGGATTGGTTTTTGGATATTTTTTATTGCAATTTTTTTTCTAAATTTTTTTCTCTTTCTAACCCCAATCCTAAAAATTTTTGAGTTTCATCACTTAGCAGATGGGCTATATTTTGGTTTTTCCTTTACTTGCCATCAGCTAAACTCCCGCTCTCTTTGTATATTTAACAATTCAATAGAAGATTGCACCTCTAATAGCTCGAATTTAGAATATACAAAAACTCAAATAGTTTTAAAAGAAAATAAAATAGGTTATAAATTTCCAGTTTGTGCTCGAGATCTAGCCTTATATTTTTCACTTCTTGTTGGAACTATCTGTTGGGGTTTTATTAATAGAAAAAATCTGTCTGCTATAACTCAGCCTCCTTTTATTTTTTTGGTTTTTGCTCTCCTACCTTTAGGTATTGATGGAAGTGCTCAGTTTTTAGGTTTATGGGAAAGTTCAAACTTAATTAGATTACTAACAGGTTTTTTAGCTGGTTTTGTTTGTGCATTTTATGCTATACCTATTTTTAATTTTATTTTCAAAAATAGTTTAGAGGTGAGCAGATGAGTTTTAAACAAATTGAACAGAACAGACAAAACAGAAGAGACTTTTTAAAAGTTTCAGCCATTGCAGCAAGCGGGATTTTTGTAGCTAAGTTTTTAGGAGGCTGCAAAAATCTTTTAGAAGACTTAGATAATCTATCCACCAATGTAGTAGCAAGGGAAAAACTTTGTATTGGTCAAGAGAAACATCTCTATATTTATGATATAAAATTTAAACTTGAGAAAATTATTCCACTAGCTCAGATCATAGGTTATGATAAAGATATATACTCTTTTGGGCCGATTGCGATTATAAAACCAACTAAACTTGAACCCCTATATCATCTTTATAGGGTAGGTTTTAAAAATGATCCTGAAGCAGGGGTATATGTTAATTATTGTTTTTATGATTTTTTTTCTTGTTGGGTAAAAAAAGATGCTCTTAAAAACTTCAAAAATCTGCCTATTCTGGAGATGGGATTAATAATAAGTGAGCAAGAAATTAAAAACATACCCCCAGAAATTACCTTTCCACCAACTTTTCCACATTATGAGCTAACTGCTTTAGAAGTAGTTTATGATAATAAAAATTATTCTAACTCCTATGTAATTTTGGATTTAAAACAAAAGTTTATTATAAGATAGTGACTAAATAATAACTAAACTCTAAGTATTGTTTGTCACTGTTTGCTTATCTTTATCTTTAGCTAATTTGAAAAAATTTTTTACTTTTTTAAAAACCTCAAACTTTTTATTTTTCTAAGCTCTCTAAATAGTTAGCAATCTCCAAATATCCTTTTTCAGCAGCCACCATCAGCGCAGTCCTACCATTTTTACTCTTAGCATTCACACCCGCTCCTTCTTTAATTAACTTTTTTACTTCTTCTAAATCTTTTTTATCTAAAGCTTCAATCAATTCAATTCTTTTAGCTTCTAAGTTTTTTTGATCTCTTATAGGTTCAACTAAAGGTGTCTTTAACTTTTTTATCAATTTTTTTACTTTTTCTAAATTTTCAATTTTTTTCTCTTCTTTTTCATTCTTATCATTTGAAATATTCTTCATATTCTCAGCCTCAAACTTTTATTTTTCTTACTTTTTTATTTTTCTTCTATAACTATTATTATATTGGTAGGAAGATAATCTGCAGCCCCCCTTTTTATTAGTTCTTCCACTATTTCAAAATTACCTCTAAAAGCTGCAAGGGTTAGGGCATCCTGTCCATCAATATTTTTTATATCAATTTTTGAACCATTATCTAATAGGGCTATTAAAATATCTTTTTTATTTTCTTCTGCAGCTATCATAAGAGCAGTATCTCCAACTTCATCTTGGGCATTTATATTAATTCCTCTTTTTAATAATTCCAATACTATTGTTAAATTTCCATTTAAAGTAGCAATCATAAGTGCATTTTCTTTTTCTTCGTTTGTTACATTTATATCTGCTCCTTGTTCCAAAGCTTTTTTTACTTTCTCTAAATCATTATTCATAGCCCCTTCCAAAAGCATTTTATTTAATTGCTCTTTTTCTTTTTGAGTTAATCCCTCGTTTTTTGTTTTTATTATTCGTTCTACTATAGGCTCTAAATTAGGCTTTTTGTCTTTCTCTTCTTGTTTATTTTTCTTACTAAAAATTCTAAACATATTCCCACCCAGAAATTTAACCATACTGTTTAATTATATTGTTGTATTTTGTTATATTTAAATGTTTTGGTTTATGGTTTAACATGAATTTAATCTCGATACTATCCCTTATAGAAATATTTTTAAACTTTTTTCTTCATATTTTTATTTAAGTCTCTTTATTTTAGAGACGACACTTCTATCCTATTGGGATAGAAATCGCTTAGCATAGGTTATGTTCTCTGAAATATGAGGACAGCCATGCAGTTAGTGGCTTAATAATTTAGATATATCCATCTAAAAATGGTGAAATAATGTCAAAAAGTAATCGCCCTCGTAAAGGCTCTCTGGCATTTAGGCCAAGAAAAAGGGCTGAAAGACAAATGCCTCTAATAAACTTTTGGCCTAGTGTGGAAAGTCCCACTCTTCTCGGTTTTGCTGCTTATAAAGTTGGAATGCGCTCAGTTTCTTTTGTAGATGACTCTAATTCTCCTACTGCAAACAGCGAGATTGTAAGCAGCGCAACAGTTTTGGAAGCTCCACCTTTAGTTATATATGGAATTAGAGGATTTAAAAACAAACAAGTTTTAAGAGACCAATTAGCAAATGATCCTAAAATTTTAAAAGCCCTAAAAATTAAAAAGCCAAAAAGTACAGCTGAATTAAAAGCAGAAGAACTAGATGATGTTTTTGTTTTAGCATACACTCAGCCAAAC
>JAOAJF010000017.1:0-2931 GCA_026414325.1 Microcaldota archaeon | reverse complement strand
AAATAGATAAAATGATGATTGCTGTTGGAGGAAAAAATATAGAAGAAAAACTAAATTATGCAAAATCTATTTTAGGTAAAGAAATTAAGGCTAGCCAGATCTTAAAAGAAGGCGAGTATTTTGATGTAGTGGCAATTACCAAAGGAAAAGGCTGGCAAGGTGCTGTAAAAAGATTTGGTGTTTCTATTCAGCGACCGAAGGCTACTGGAAAGCGAAGGCATGTAGGAACATTAGGAACTTTTGGTTATGCTGCAGTTTTTTACACTGTTCCAATGGCTGGACAGATGGGCTATCATAAAAGGTTTGTGTATAATCTAAGACTTCTAAAAATCTCTCCAGCCCAACAAGCTAATTTGAAAGGAGGCTATCCGCACTATGGGATAGTAAAAAACGAGTGCCTTATTTTAAAGGGTTCTGTTCCAGGTCCACAAAAAAGATTAGTAAGATTAAGAAAAGCAGTTAAAAAATTGTCTAGTCCAATTCGTGCTCCTCAAAATGTAGTACTGATCTAAAAGTTGATAGTATGAAACAAGTACCAATTTATTCTATGGATGGAAAAGAAATTGAAAGGATTTCTTTACCAGAGATTTTTTCAACAAAAATAAATCTTTATTTGATTGCAAGAGCAGCGATTGCTGATCAAACCCAACTCTATCAACCAAAAGGCAATTATATTTATGCTGGATTAGAAACTTCTGCAAAATATCGAGGAAGAAAGGAAGATTATGGTTCTTTAAAAAACCGAGGTCAGGCTCGTCTTCCTCGAGAGGTTTTACCAGATGGTGGGTGGGGAAAAGTAAGAAGAATTCCTTCGTCAGTTAAAGGTAGACGAGCTCATCCACCAAAAGTAGAGAAAAAAATTGTAGAAAAAATTAACAAAAAAGAATACGCCAAAGCCTTAGCCTCTGCTCTTGCTGCCTGTACCAATATAGACTTTGTTCTAAAACGTGGTCATAAGATAAACAAAGAGCTTGTGCTCCCAATTATATTAGATTCAGAAGATAGCCCAGCAAAAACCTCTCAAGCTCTAAAACTTTTTGAAAAATTAGGCCTAAAAGATGACATCTTAAGAGCTAAGCAAAAAACAAAAAAAGTAAGTGGAATTCGTTTAAGAAAAGGTGGTAAAAAAACTCCAAAATCTTTTTTAGTAGTAGTGGAAAATTTAGATTCTAATTTAGCTAAAGCTTCAAGAAATCTACCAGGAGTAGATGTGGTAGATGTTAAAGCTCTCAAAGTTTTAGATTTAGCTCCAGGAACTCATCCAGCTAGACTTTTGGTTATCAGTAAAAAAGCTCTGGGAGCATTGGTGCAAAAATTTTCAGATTTAAAAAATTTTGCAAAAGGATAAAAAAAGGTCGATAATTTATGGTCGAAAAAGAACAAAAAGAACAAAAAAAGAAAACAAAATCAAAATCAAAAGAAAAGAAAACAGAAGCAAAAAAATTAAAAGAAGAAAACAAAAACCAAAGCAGTGTAACTGGGGTTAGTTCAAAACCATCTTTTGATGTTTTACTCTATCCGATTACAACAGAGAAAGTGATAAGTACAATAGAATCATTGAACCAATTAGTTTTTGCAGTTAAGCTCAATAGTACTAAAAAACAAATTAAAGAAGAATTTGAAAGACTTTTCAATCTCAAGGTAAAAAAAGTAAATACAAAAATTTCTCCAAAGGGAGTGAAATATGCCTATATCAAACTCAAAGAAGGAAAAGCAGATGATATAGCTATGCAGCTGAAAATGATCTAAAGGTGAATAATTTATGGGTAAACTTCTAAAACAACAAAGAAGAGGAAAAGGCTCGGTTTCCTATGCAGCTCCTTCTCATCGCTATAAAGCAAAAGTAGCTTTTAGAAAATTAGACGATATCGAAAAAAACTCTTTTTTAGAAGGGGAAGTAAAAGAGTTTATTGATGATCCTGCTCATCAGGCACTTTTAATGAAAATAAAATTTTCCAATAATGAAGAGATTTATACTTTAGCACCAGAAGGTATAGCAATAGGAGATAAAGTTTACTCTGGCTCTTTAGCAAAAATCGAAAAAGGCTCCATTCTGCCATTAGGAAAAATTCCAGATGGTTTTTATATTTACAATATTGAAAAAAGGCCTGGCGATGGTGGAAAATTTGTTCGAGCACCAGGTAGCTATGCAGTCTTAGTATCTAAAGAAAACAAAAAAGCATACATAAAATTACCTTCAAAACAAACAATTATTTTGGATGAAAATTGCAGAGCCCAATTAGGAGTTATCTGTGGTGGGGGAAGACTTGAAATGCCCCTACTAAAAGCCTCTGCAAACTTTTACAAAAAACATGCTCAAAACAGAAAATGGCCTTCTAATCGAGGAGTTAAAATGAATGCTTATAACCATCCGTTTGGAGGAAAACAGCATCATAAAGGAAGAGGCTCTGCAACAGCCAGAGGAGCTCCACCAGGAAGAAAGGTTGGACATATTGCAGCAAGGTCTACTGGAAGAAGAAAAGCAAAGCTGCTAAAGGAGGGATAAAATGGTTTATATTCCAACTTATAGAGGTTTAGATGCAAAAACTTTACAAAATTTAACTATCGAGGAATGTTTGCCACTTTTAAAAAGTAGGGCCAGAAGAGCAGTAAAAAGAGCACTAAAAGGAGTAAATGTTCAACTAAAAAAATTAATTCAAAAAGTAGAGAAATACAAGCGCCTAAAAATTCAAAAACCTATTCGAACTCACATTCGAGAAGCACCAATTTTACCAAATTGGATTGGCTTAAAATTTGCAGTTCATAATGGAAAAGAGTTCAAACCAGTGGAGATCACGATAGATAAAATCGGTTATCGCTTAGGTGATTTTGCTTATACTACTGGAAGAGTTATACATGCTGGTCCAGGTATTGGAGCAACCAGAGGCTCTAAATACATTCCACTCAAGTAAGGAGGATGTTTATGGCTCA
>JAOAJF010000016.1 GCA_026414325.1 Microcaldota archaeon | reverse complement strand
CCTGTATGGTATGCAATCAATATTTAACCATTAAATTTTAAATATTATTTGTATTGATTTAGTTAGTTAATTCGGTGTATTTTATGGCAGTGGAATTTGATTTTGATCATACTCTTTTGCATAGCAAAAAAATTTCTTTAAAAGAATTGCAAAATTATCGACAAGTTTTACTTTCTATTTTAAAAAATAATAATTTTTCTTCTCCAGACTCATTTATCCTATTGCCATTTAAAAGAGAGCTTTTAGTTAAAATTAAAAAATTAAACAAAGAACTAAAACCAGATTTAACAATTGTTGTAGGGATAGGAGGTTCAAACCTAGGAGCATGGGCAGTTTATAGTTCTATTTATGGCAGATATGCAGAGTTAGAAGAAAAAAAAATTTTTTTTGCAGATTGTCCAGAGCCTTTTTTAGTTCAAAAAATTCTAAATCTTTCTTTTGAATTTATAAAGAAAAAAAGAAAAGTCTGTTTAGTTTTTGTCTCTAAAACAGGAACAACTTTAGAATCTGTTACAAATTTTAAAATTCTCTATTCTTTTTTAAAAAAATATAGTAGATATTTAAGCGTTGTTTTTATATCTTCTCCTCTAGCCTTTGACGAAAAAAAATTAAAAGAATTAAATTTTCATTTTTTAGAAATTCCCCCTTCTATAGTCGGTAGATATTCAGTTTTTTCAGCAGCAGCATTATTTCCACTCTCTTCTGCTCAAATAGATATAGACTCACTTTTAGAAGGAGCAAAAGCTGCAACAATTGAGCTACTAGAAAAAAATCCTTCAACACTTTTTAATTATTCAAAATTTATCTATTCTCATTATCCTTCCAGAAATATTTTTGTAAATTTTCTTTTTTCCACTTCTTTAGAAAAGTATGGTATGTGGCACAATCAACTTTTTGCAGAAAGCCTTTCAAAAAATTTTAAAGGCCTCAGCCCAATTTCTTCGATAGGTCCAACAGATCTGCACTCTTTAGCTCAGCTTTATTTTGGTGGGCCAAAAGATAAAATCTTTTCTCTTCTCTCTATAAAAAAATTTGATTATGATGAAGTTTTCTCTAAATCTTTAGGTTTATTTAAGGATGAAGAAATTTTCAATTCAAAGTCTATCTCTCATATTTATAGTTCGATTTTTAGAGGTGTAAAAGAGGCTTTTATTAAAAACAAGCTACCTTTTGTAGCTATAGAACTCGATCAATTAGATGAATATCATTTGGGATATCTAATGCAGTTTGATATGCTAAAAATTATTTTTTCTGCAAAATTATTTAAAGTAAATCCATTTGATCAGCCAGCTGTGGAATTTTATAAAAAAGAAGTAAAGAAATTTCTATGAGTTGAAAACAAAAAGTAAGTTCCACCCAAAGCTGGATTTTTATAAAATGTAAGTCTTAGTACAATATGTTTGTTTATACAATATTTTTTAAAATAATGTAAAAAGATCTTTTTAGCCTTTTTATTTTTCAAATATTCTCTTCCAACAGAACCACAAATATAAACAGCTTGGGGTGAAAGAATATTGCAAACATTTGCTAGTCCAATTCCAAAATATTTGGCCATTTTTTTATAATTCTTTTTAAACTTTTTTTCTATATTATAGCCAGCAGCAAGTTTTTCAAATTCTTTATTTTCAATTATATGATGTCCTATCTCTCCGGCTAAATTCTTTTCTCCTCTATATATTTTGTTATTTATTACAATCGCTCCTCCTATTCCAGTTCCAGCCCCAACAACTAAAAAATTTTTTATTTTTGATTTTTTTAAAGAATTTTTATAAATTTGTGAGAGTGCAGCACATTTTAAATCGTTTTCAATTTTTACTTCTTTATTTTTAAGTTCTATCTTAAGATTTTTTATTTTTTTTAAATTAGGCATTTTCTTTATACTATTATTTTGAATAAAACCTGCAGCAGCTATTGCAATTTTCTTTATATTCGGAAAATCATTAGAAATTTTTTGTATTAATCTTAATATCTTTACATTTGAAATATTTGGATTTATTTTTAACTTACAGGATTTTTGGTCTTTTAAATAATTTGAAGTTGCCCATTCTATTTTTGTTGCGCCTATATCTATTCCTAAAATCTTTTCTTTTCTTAACATTTTTTCATTTCTCTATCTTTTATTTTATTATAGATAGTTTTTTTAAATATTTAATTATAGTCGGTATTCCTCTATAGTACATTGGATTTAATCTACCTTCAGCTACAGTTAGTTTTTTTCTAAGTGCATAATAAAGCTCAAGCTCTGCTGCAATTTTAGTTTCTGCTTTAGCACAAGCAATCATAATATGTGCATCTGAGCCAGCAGTTTTAGAAAAAGAATTTTTAGTTGCAAATGTCTCAGCTTCTTTATTATATTTATCATTTGTACAAGAAGAATTAAAAGTTTCTATTCCATCTATCTGTTTTAGTTCATCTTTTGTTAATTTAGTTGGATTAATTGCTCCTTTTTTTGTTGGGTCAAAAGGATGAGGAATAATAACAAGCCCACCTTGTTCATGAATATGGTCTACAATTTCAAAAAAATCTTTAGACTCAATTTTTTCTTCTATAAAAAGCCCAATTATCTCGCCTTTTGTGCTTTTGTACTCGCAGCCCCCTATCAACTCTATCTCTATTTTATATTCTAAAATGTATTCTTTTGCTTTTTTATATCCTTCTATTGAATTATGGTCAGTTATTGCAAAACCACTATAGCCTTCCTTGAGATATTTTTTAACTAATTCTTTTGGCTCATTAATACTATCTATCGAGTATTTAGAATGAACATGCAGGTCGTACTTTTTCATTTTCCTACCCTAAAGCTAAACTAAAATAATCCATTACTTTTCTTATTTCAAACATTTTAGTTAATTGGTCCATTTCTCCATATTTTTTTAAGTATTTATCTATTTTTAGTTTTTTAATTAAATCTATTGTTCTATCTAAATCTTTGTTTGTTGATTTTTCAATGTTTTTATGTATTAGTTGATGTAATAATAAATCAACATAATATTTTTTTTTCCATTCTTCTTCATATTTGTTAGCAGAATTATAGTACTTTCCAGCCAAAGTTCCGCACATTGCACTAAAAAATATTCCCCCCCCACTGCTTGCCTTAGTTTGCCCAGCACTATCTCCAGCTAAATTTATATTGTATTTTGCATTTTTCATTGCTGTTTTTGCTCTAAGCTCAAGTGGAATTAAAGCAGTAAATGATTTAGAGATTTGTCCTAACGTCGGAAATCTAGCTAAAAAAATTTTTTTAGTTTTAAAAAAATCCAAATTCTGAGTAATTCCAAATCCTATCTTTGCACTTTCTTCATCTATAGGTATTTTCCAGCCAAAAAAGCCACCAAATAATTCTTTATCCAAATATATTTCAACAGTGTGTTTTTCTATATTTTTTATTTTATAATCTGCCTGATAACAAATTGCAAATTTTTTTATAGAAGGAAAATTAAACAGTTTGGCAATAGTGGATATTGGTCCGTCTGCTCCAACAATATTACAAGATTTTAAATCCTGGATTTGGCTAATTTTTTTGTTTTCAATTTTTACTCCTTGTTCTATAGCAAATTCATAGGCCTGATAGTCAATTTCTTTTCTATCTACTACATAAGCCTTAGGATAATTATAACACAATTCCATAGAATTATTTCTGCTATAAATCTTAGCACATTTTATTTCATTTTTTATAATATTTCTATATTTTACTATTTTATTTAACTGCTCAAGACCAGAAGCAGATATTAATCCAGAACAATGAACCGGAAGACCAATTTTTTTATGTTCTTCACTAACTAATACATTTAGAGAGTTTTTAGCTCCTTGGATGGCTGCATAAAGCCCAGCTGGGCCTGCGCCAATAACATGAACATCTATCATAACTACCAAATTCTTTATTAATTCAAACTATTAGTTATTATTCTTTTTATTAGTTAGTATTTTAAATTTTTTTTGTTTGAATTTTTATTATGAGTGACCCAAATCCTGTCGATGCAAAGCTCTATTATGAAAAAGGTAACGAGTTATTCGAGCAAGGAGAATATCAAAAGGCTATTGAAAATTATAACAAAGCTCTTTTACTCAACCCCGCTTTTTCAGAATGCTATTTCAACAAAGCTTTGTGCTATTATAATCTAAAAGATTTTGATACTGCAATAGAAGAATATAGCAAAGCTTTAGAATTTGATCCAGAAAACCCAGTTATTTATAATAATCGAGGAGATGCCTACTATAGAAAGCAGGACTTTCAAAAAGCAGTAATAGACTATGATCGAGCAATAGCCTTAAATAAAGATTATCTAAAGGCTTACTACAATCGAGGTTTGGCCTATGCCTGTATGGAAGATTATGAAAAGGCAGTAGAAGATTTTTCAAAAGTTATTTCATTAAACCCTGAGTTTGCAGATGCCTATCATGTTCGGGGTCTGGCTTATGAATATCTAAACAAATTTGATGAGTCTATAAAAGACTTTGAAAAAGCCTTAGAGCTAAATCCATCCTTAGATGAAGCAAAAACTCATTTGGAAATAGTAAAATCAAAAAAAGAAAGTGGTTATAGTCCAACTTCTCCAGATACGGGAGGTGGGGCAAATGCTCAGCCAGGACAAAACCAAGGAATAAATGCAATTAAACTTTTAACTAAACCAAAGATGAATTTTAAAGACGTTGCAGGAATGGATAAATTCAAAGAAGAGATTAGAGAGGCCGCAGTCTATCCATTAGTAAAACCAGAACTAGCAAAAAAATATGGAAAATTAGGAGGTGGTGGTATATTGCTCTATGGTCCTCCAGGTTGTGGTAAGACCTACTTGGTAAAAGCAACAGCAGGAGAATGCTCCTCAGCTTTTATTAATGCAAAAATATCTGACATCGTTGACATGTATGTTGGTCAGACAGAAAAAAATATTCACAATATTTTTGAAACAGCAAGAAAAAATGCCCCCTGTATTATATTTTTTGATGAACTAGAAGCTTTGGGTGGAAGAAGAGAGGATATGACCGGAGCTGCACAATATATGAAAATGGCTGTAAATCAATTGCTTTATGAAATGGATGGTTTAGAGTCTAACAATGCAAATGTTTTGGTAATAGGTGCAACTAACGCTCCTTGGGATGTTGATCCAGCACTAAGAAGGTCTGGAAGATTTGGAAAAACAATATATGTGCCTGAACCTGATCTAAAATCAAGATATGCTATGTTCCAACTTCATGCGAAAAAGCGTCCTCTAACACCTTTAATTCCTTGGTGGTTTATAGCATTTGCAACTGCAGGCTATGCATCTGCTGATATAAAAGCAGTTACTGAAGAAGCTGCTGCAAGACCATGGAGAGAAGCTTACAAAACAGGTAAAGAAAGACCAATTAATTCTTTAGATTATTTTTTTGCAATTTTAAAAAAGAAATCTAGTCTTCCTCCATGGTATGGTCAGGCTAATAAACAAATAGGAAAAATTGAAGAAAAGACAATAGTAGATGGAAAAGAGCATGTAAAAATTTCTGAAAGTAAATTAGGCCCTGCAGAAAAAGAAGCTTTCAAAGATTTATTAGAGGTAATAAAAAGAAAAAATGAATGGTGGTACAAATATCCGATGATAGGTTTTAGATATTTTTCACTTTTTATTTTGTTAATAGTTGGTATTATTTTTACAATTCCTTATCTATTTATTAGTACAAAAATAAAAGCACCTGTAGAAGAAAATACTNCTCAGCCCAGTAGAGCTACAGTAGCTGTTTCAAAAAACTAAAAAAGAGGGAAGAGCTTGCAGCTAACAAAGTATTGTAGTCATAAATTTTCAAAAATTTATTTTATATTTTTTCTTATTTTTTGTTTTAACTTTATTTTTCCTGCTTCTATAGAAGAGGATAATCAACAGCAGCTTCAAAACCTAAAAAAATTAGATTTTTCCTATGGTTTAAAACACGAGATAAAAATAGAACCAGCCAAATTGGTAGCCTCACCCTCCACCATAAACATATCTATAACTATTTTTAATGATTATGATAAAGATCTTATAATTTATCTTTATTCAAAAACTGACGAAGGCTACGAACTAGAGCAAATCTTAGGTGTTGCACCAAAAAACAAAAAATCAGTATTTAAATACTACATTATAGCAGATTATCACAATCAAAAAATAGTTAAAAATAGTTATGCTATTTTAGCAAAAGGTTATATTGCTGATTTAGGTTTTTATTTTGATGTAGTTCAAGACTGGTCTGAATACGAAAAAGGCAAATATTTAGAAATTTTAAACAACTCGAGATTTTTGATACCGCTGGGTGGGGTTTTAATCCTACTTTTAATTTCTTTAATCGCAGTACTTAACTTTTACTTTCTTCATAAGTCCAAAAAATTAACTTTATTTAACTTTTTATTATATGATACAAAAAAATTTTCATTTCAAATTTTTGTTTCTAGTCCTATTTTTTGGTTTATTTATATTCTTATTTCTGCCCTGATTTTTAATTTTGTTTTCAAACTCTTGAAGGTTTCAGCAGTGGTGCTTTTGCTTTCATTTTTATTTTGCCTTTTGGTAGCTGTTCTATTTTTTTCTCTAATATGGCTTTATTCTTTAATAATACAAAGACTATCTTTTAGATATCTGATTGGTGGGTTTGTTTGGGGTGTCTTTAGTGCATCAATAGCTTTAAGTATAAATTCTTTATTGGTGTCCTCTTCTAATTTTGCCCTCCCAATATTTTTTGTAGTTTGCTTTATTCTCCCTGCTATTGAAGAATTTTTAAAAGGTTTAGGTATTTTCTTTTTATATAACAAAGAAGATTTTAGAGCCTTGGATGGTTTATTTGTTGGCCTAACTATTGGCTTTGGCTTTGCATTTATAGAAAACTTTTTTGTTTTCTCTTCTAATCCAACTCTTTTAGCAATTGGAGAATTTAGCTGGGCCTCATTAATTATTTATAGAACAATTTTTGGATTTTTGTCTCACAGCTCCTTTAGCTCTATTTTTGGTTTTATCTTCTTTTGGCTAAAGGAACACTTTTTCAAAGGCTTTAGTCTAGCTATTTTTTTCAATTCTCTGCTTTTCGCAGTGGTTTTACACTCTTTATTTAATATTTCCTCTTCTTTGGATGGTATAAAAAGTATTAACTCAGGCTTTTATCTTTTTGAGTATAATCCAACCATTTCTTTATTAGCCATCGGCCTAAGCTTAGTCTTATTATTATTTGCAACTATTGATAAAAAGTATTATGAATTAAATAAAATAAAATCTAAATAAACCTTTGAAAAAATAAGCGAAAATAAATAAGAAAAATAAAATAAAAAAATAAAAAATTCTTAATTCTTTATTGTGGGTTTGTAGCAATAATTATCTCGGCAATCTTTTCAGGGACTGCAGCTGGTGCATCAATCTCTTTATATTTGATATATATCACTCCATTGTACATAGAACCTTTTTTTGCACCTTTACAAGTTATGGAACTACTGTCCCATATATCTTTTATATATCCTCCACTACCAACTTCTTTATTAGCTACTGTCTGATAAGTTGCTTCTGAAGGAGAAGTTCCTGCTTGAGCACAGGCAATTCCATTTATAGTCAAAGCCTTTGGATAGCCGTTAGTTATTTTTACATATAATTTTTCATCCACTATCCTTAGACCTTCACAAGCAAACATCTGAGCTTTTGAGGTACACATCTCTGGAGAAGCAGCTGGTCGAATGTAAATAAAGAGTATTGCAAAAATTATTGCAATAATCAAGATTGCCCAGCCATAAGTCATTAAGTATTCCATAGCGCTCTGTCCTTTTTTTGTCAATTTATCACCTCTTTTTCATATTTGTTAATTAACATTAATTATTTAAATTTATCTATCTAAGTGCTCCTAGAGAGCCAACAAATACATCTAAAGCAAAATTAATAGCAAAATATAAGCAAAAGGCAATTAATAAAATAAAGGGAAAGTACTTTAATCCCTCGGTTTTGTTTCCTTTAGTTATTATTCCCATCAAAATAGAGCCACTAAGAGAAGTAATTATTATCATAATAAAAACAAAAAGAGAAAATTCTCCATAACTAATAATTGGAGGTTTTGGTTTTATAAAAGAAGAAGAAAATCCAGCCAAAGAGCTTAGATTTGTTATAGGAAGACTACTAAAAACATCCTCCATCAAATATACTAATTTTGTTGCTACTGAATATAAAAACGGTGTTCCTATAGCTGCAGCAAAACCAATAAAAATCATATATATGACTAAAGAAGAACTTATATCTTTTTTTATTATCTGCATCTCTCTACAATCCTGAGCTGTTTTTTCCAATATTAAAGCAATCTCACTTCCTGCAGCCATTCCTTGTTTTATTAATGAAACTGCTCTGCTTACTATTCGAGAATTAAAACTCTTTGATAAGTGCTCTATTGCATTTTCAAAAGGCTCGCCAGCAAAACTTTTTTTTGCAACTATTTGAATTTCTTTTGCCAAAAGCCCAAATTCTGGTTTAGCAGCATTCCATAAAGCCTGGTCTATTGTCATACCTGCCCTACAATTTGCAGCAGCTAAAACTAAGAAATCTGGAAAAACTTCTTCAACTTTATTTTTTCTATCATCACTAGAAAGTTTTAATAACACATAGCTAATTGAGAAAGTAATACTAACTCCAAAGAAAGCTGCTAATAAAAATGCAGCAATATAATAATAAATCTGATCTAAGATTATTATCGGACTTGCTACAATTAACAAAAATTTGTATAAATTATTTTTGATAATGCTGTTACCACTTGCTAATGAAAAAAATCCAGTAGTGAGCAAGATAGAAATAACCAATAGTCCTCCGGCCATCTTCAGAGGAGAGAAATTAAATCCAGCTTGTTTTAACATTATTTCTAAATAGTCAATAAAATCTTTTCCAAATATTTTACCAATATTTTCATAAATGTCTTCAGCCATCTTAATTCCCTCTCATATTTTTTAGACATAAAAGGCTGGTCTGCTATTTTCAGCCATAGTAATAAATACAAATTGAATTGTGAGTACAAAAGCTGTTAGTGCAAACATTAGGTTTCCTCCAGTAATTCCTATTCCAGAGCCCAACAAAGAAAAAACAATAATTGCAAATGTAATTCCAATGGATGGTAATATTATACCAAATACCATATAAAACATTGCTAAAGGATTTAATTTTTGCCCATATTCTTTTAACTTTATTATTTGTTCTTGAGAAATTTGATCAAGTACTGCTTCTAGAGAATCTGCAATATCTGCTCCTGAGGTAAGGGTATTTGCAAGTTGAAGCAAAACCCTTTTTAAATATGTAGAAGGTGTTTGTTGTGCTACTTCAAAAATAGCTACTGTTGCAGGTACTCCTAAAGTTATTTTTTCTGTAATTTTTTTGAATTCTTCAGATACCTCTCCATATCCCTGAGAAACTCCTACTAAAGCATCAAACAAAGTCATTCCTGCTCTAAGTTCTATCAGTAGATGCCTACCACAAAAAACAAGTTCTTTATCGATTTTTCTTTCTTTTTGTTTTATTATTAATCTTGGCTTATAAAGATGAGTATAAAAACCTAACCACATTGTTAGTACAAATGAAAATAGAAATGAAAATACAATAAAACCAATATCCATTTTTAGTTCAAGAAAGATGTATAATGTAGATAAAGAAATGAAAGTTGCCAAAAAAAACGAAAAAATTATTCCATCTTTTATAAAGTCTTCAGGCTCTTTGTTTATCGAGGCGATTTTAAGCTCTTTTTTTAAATTTGGATAAAGATTTGCTAGATAAGCTAAAAAAGGCTGGGTTTTTGTTTCCTTTATCTCTCTATATGGTATTGTAAGAGGAGTGGGGGCTACCTCTTTGAATTTTTTAGTTTCTTTTCCTTCAACTTTTTTCTCTACCATGTTCTTCCCTTATGCTTTAACATTGGCTTATTTTTTAAACTTTTTTATTTTCGAATCAGTCTCATTAATTTTTGTTTTTTCCTCTTTATCATTAGGCTCGTTCTCATTTTCTTGATTAGCCATTTTTTCTTTCACTTTTTCTTTAAATTCATCAAAGGTTATTGCGCCTATTTTATATATATCATAAAGCCATGGAATATGCTCCTTTGCATAAGCAACATATACCTCTTGGGGGGCCTCTTTCTCAGCAGTTTTCTCTTTTTTTCCTTCTAACAATTCTTCTGCTTCTTTTGAAAGCTCTAGAGGTTTAGATTTTAGTAATTCGTCCGGAGTTTCTTCATTTTCTTCTTGCTCTTCTTCTAAGAGCTTAGTAACAGTTACTTTTCTTTTTTGCTCTTTTAGCCCTAACTTCTTAGCAAGATTGTTATTTATAAATACTGGTTGCTCTTCACTTTCAGCTTTAGTTTGTTTAATGTTAGTGGATTGAGCTTTTTCATCTTTTTGTTTTTGTTGTGCAAGGTCATAATCTATATTCTTTTTATCTTCTTTTTTTATTTCCAGGGTTGGCTGTTCTACTTTTTTTGTGCTTGAAAGAGTGAGGCCCTTCTTTGGTCTTATTATTGGAACACTCGGCTCTTCTTCCTCAAGCTGACCCTCTTTTTCTTGTTGTTCTTTCTGAGGACCTTTCTCTATTTTTTTATCTTCTTTTTTATCTCCCTTCTTTTTTCTTCCTCTTACTACAGCTCTAGTTTGAGTCTTTTGAGTTTTTTCATCAATGTTTTCCCCAATCCTAATTATTTCAACCTTGCCTTTTTCGGAAGAAATTTTTTCTGAGGCTTGAGAAATTTTTTGTTCTAATTTTGAAAAGATATCCTTTGGAGGAGTATCTTTTGGAGGAGCTGAAGGCGGCTGTTCAATCTCTTTAATTTCTTTTTTTTCAGTTAAATTTTGAGTTTGAACATCCTCTTTTTTTGTTTCTTGCAGTTCCTGTATTTTCTGTTCAGTTTGTGCAGAAGATTTTTTTATCCTTTCTAAAATCTGTTTAAGTTTTTGCTTTTGTAATCTTTCAGTTTCATAAGCAGCCTCAATTTCTGGGTTTAGGGTTGTTTCTTTAGTTTTTTCTTTAGTTTTTTCTCCTTCTCCTTCTTTTTCTTTCTGTTGTTCAACTTGAACTTTTGTAAATTGTTGAATTTGTTTTTCAATTTGAGGTGTAGTTTTTAGGTCAGCTGCTTTTAATTCTTTTTGCTCGATTTTAGTCAAACCTTTTATTTTTATTAATAGCTCTTCATATGTCGGAATACTTAATTCTTCTATCGGTCTATCCTGTTCCTTTTCTTCCTCTATTTTTAAGTCTGGAGCATAGGAATTTTTTTCTATCTGTTTGGCATGTAATAAAATTTTTTCAAATTCTATATCTATGGCAGTATCTCTAAACATCTGGTCTTTTTGTTCAGCCATTATTCAAACACCCAATTAGCATTTTTCTTGGCAGCATTCAATACTTCTTCTGGCTCGATGTAGTAGCTAGAAACAATTTTACCAACTTCATTTACAGCATTATACTTCTTTTTCACCATCCAATCTAGTATAATTGCTTTCTCTTCTATATCCTTCTCTATTTCCTGATCAGTCATACCACAATATAAATTAAGGGTTTTTGCTAACGTAGTCATTTTTCCAGTTTCAAGTAATTTATCTTTTTTCAAATCCCATCGATATAATATATTTGGCTGTCCACCTTTTTGAATTTCTGCAAATTCTAAAGTTCTTCTAATATTTAGTCTTCTGTGCCTAAATTGTACAACTATTCCTGCTAATGAATCTAACATTTGAATTGGTATGTTTATTGGTGGTGTTGTAAGTCTAGTTATTGTTTCATGAGCATTGTCTGCGTGTAATGTTGCATATACCGAATGGCCAGTGTGCATTGCTTCAAACAATATCTCTGCTTCTCGTTGTTTTCTAATCTCACCAACAATAATCCTATCTGGTCTCATTCTCAGAGAGTTTACTAACAAATCTAACATTGTTACTTCTCCTCTTCCTTCAGAATTTGGCTCTCTTGTGGTTAGAGGCACCCATTGCAAAAAATCAGGTAAGGTCAATTCTCGAGTGTCTTCAATAGATATAATTCTTTGATTTGCAGGTATCAAACAAGAAATCGCATTCAAAAATGAAGTTTTACCAGAACCAGTACCACCAGTTACTAGTAAAGAAAGTTCATTTTGAATACAAAGCCATATCAAAGCTGCTACCTTAGATGAAATACAATTTAATTCAATTAGATAAGGAATAGTCCAAGGATTTTTTGAAAATTTTCTAATGGTTAGAGTATTTCCAAAAGCAGAAATCGGATAAAGTGTTGCATTTACTCTCTCTCCACTAGAAAGATGAGCATCCATTAAAGGATTTAAAATATTTATCTGTTTTCCAATTCTTCTTCCTATCAAGGAAGCATAATCATATATTGCTTCTTCTGATTTAATATAAATATTTGTTTTACACCAGCCGTATTTTTTATGATAAACCCAAACAGGCTCTTTAGAAGAATTTATTACAATCTCTTCTAATTTTTCATCATGTAGGGGGGCTTCTAAATCTCCTAATCCAAGAGAATTTTGAATAAGATAAACTATTAATATTTTTTTATCGCTTTCTGATAAATTTGGAAAATGTTTAGCTAATAAAAACTCTGCTCTAGATTCAAACTTTCTTTTTACTTCCTCTCTTTTTCTTGGATCCATTATATCTGTAACATCTAATTTTACTGTTGTTATTAGCTCTCCTCTTAAATTATTCAAAACAATTCTTGTCCCTTCTGAAAGTCCTTTTACCACTATGTTGTAGTGCAATACAAAATCATTTGGATAGTATATAATTTTGGCAAGTATCTGTATTCCATCGTTATCGAAAATATATGACTCTATTTCTTTTCCTTGCAAGCCAATATTTATTTTTTCAACTCTTTCTTGTTCATTTTTTATTGGTTCATTTATATTTTCAGCCATTTACTTCCCTCCTTTTATTATACATCTGATTTATTAAATATGTTATTTCATACACTACTATTTCTTTTAAAGAAGGTATGGTAATATTTTCAATTCTTTCTTCAACAAAAAAGTTTAAAATAGCGTTGTTTATTATTTTCATTTCTTTTAATTCTCTTGAAATCTCTGGTTTTTTTATCATCATTTGCCTATAGCAATCTGCTATTATTTCAACCAATTTTTTATTCTTAGAATTTTTCATTATTTGATCAAATAAAATTATCCACCAACAATAAGTTAATAGGGCTATTCTCTCATCAAAATTTTCAAGAATTAATTTTAAGTTAAACGGCGGTTCGATGTTTTCTTTATCAAAAGTTTTTATAAAAATATATTTTGAGAACCTATATTCAACTAAAGGTTTAATATCTGGATGCTTTTGGATTAATTGCTTATAAATTTTTTCTGTTTGTTGAATTATTTGTTCATTTTTATTTTGTTCAAAAATTAAAACCAAACTAGCCAAAGCCTTAGAACTTGTTATCATTTTTTCTAACCATATTCTTTGTTCTGGAGAAAGCAAATTTATTTCATTAACAAATATCTCTTTTTGTTTTTTATAATCCGGTTCCTCTCTTTTTTTTACAAGTTGCCAATATTTTTGTTCCATTTTGACTATTTCAAAAAATTCTTTTGCCCATTCTGGCAATTTTTCATAATAATATGTTGGGTCATTTTCTAAGAAATCAATTATATTTGTCTGAATCAAAAAAAATCTATTATATTCTTCTAATTCCCTTTTGTCTAGTTCTATTTTTTCAATTCTTTTTTCTTCTTTCTTTTCATAAGGTTCTTTCTCAGTTTTTAATTTTTGTTTTTCTTCCCCTACCTCTAAATATTTTTCAATTTCCTCAATATCAAAAATTTTTGTTTTATGTTCAACAGGTTTTATTTCTTTTGCTTTTGGTTCTTCGATTAATTTCAGTTCAGTATAATAAAACTTTGGTTTAGGCTGCAAAAAACCTATATTCCATACCTTTAATATTTCTATATTTTTATATTCTTCAAAATATAGTGGTGTAACAAATTGCTCTTTTTCCTCCAAATTTATTTTTACTTCTGCAGGACTTTTACTTTCTTTTTTTAGTTCTAACCCTTCTTTTTTAATATCTTCTATCTTCAGATCAAGCAAATAACCCTCCTTTTCTTTAAGTTCAATAATTTTATAAGTCGGAAGAATTTGTTTTGCAAAATAAATATTTAATTTATCTTTTTCTAAATCCTGAAAATATAACTGTTCTGCCTTTTCTGTCTTTTGCACAAAGTCTATTTCTTTTTCTTTTACCTCGTTAGATGCTATTTTTGCTTTTTTTTCATCAATAAATTGAACTTTTTTTTCCTCTAACTCAAGATAATGCTCTTTAGGGTTAAGTTCCAGGTTTATGCTTGGTACTATCAAATAGTCTAATTTTTCACTAGGAAAAAGATTAAATTTTTGCTCTTCTTGCTGCAAGGTTTGAGTTTTATACTCTATCAAACGTTCAACTTCTACTGGCTGCAGTGTGCTTTTTTTAATTTCTATTTTTTCAAATTCTATAAATGTAATATCTGCTATAGGTGGCTGCTCTTTCTTTGGTTCAGCCTTAAGCTCTCTTAAAACTGCTTTTTTTTCTTCTTTTTTAGTATCTAAAACAACAGGAACCTCTCTAGACCAAATTTCAACATCCTCCTTTGGTATTACTTCATCAACAACTATTGGTTTAATACTATCAATCGGAACTCCTTGAAACTGATTTATTTCTTTTTTTAACTCTTTTAGCTTTGCACTTTCATTTATAAGCATTAAAGTTTTAGTTCTAGCCTTATTCTTATTCTTGGTGCTCTGCTTGCCTGCAGCCATCTATTGTAACCCCTACTTTTTAACTCTTTTATTATTTTAAAACCTTACCTTTTATAAGTTCTTATTTATATATCTTAAATAATGATGATAAGGGTGATCTCAGACAAACCTATGGTTTGAATGATGATTGACGTGCGGGCTGATTAAATGTAGTCTGCCACAGCTTAATCGTTTTTTATTTTTATATTCTTTATTTCTTTTTTATATTCCTCAACTACAGAACAGCAAAGCTCATGTTCACACTTTTCTTTTTCTAAATCCTCAAAAAAGATGTTTGGATTTTCTTTCCATTCTAAAATTTTTTTTATTTTGTTTCCAACTGTTTTAATTGCACTTAAAGCAGGTTGTTTTTCATCTAACAAACAATCTATTCTTCCAATATTAACTAAAGGCTGAAGATTCAGATAGCCTATTGCAACTTTTATATTTTCAGGTTCAATTTTATTTGAAATAGAAAATATTGTTTTATATATCTCCAGCTGCTGGCGATGCTCAGAAGCATTGTTTATAGTTTTATCTGTTTTCCAATCTACTATCAAATATTTGTTATCTTTTTTAAATATAGCATCTATTCTTCCCTCAAAAAAGATCGAGGTTTTTATATCTGGAAATATTTTTTCAAGTTCTATTTTAATTCTTTTTTCAGTTGCTATAAGTTGTGGATAGCTCTCTTTTATTTTATTGTGTATCTTACAAATATTATTTACATATGGCTCATACTCTTTTGGATAATCAACTTTTTGATTATTTAAAATATCTTTTGCTAGTTTATGCACACTTAGTCCAAATTCCATAGATTCGCTATATTCACTTATGTTAAGTATATTATATTTTAAGTAGCTACAAGGCTCGTCAACCAACAGGGAAAAAGAAAGAGTATCCAACTCTCTAAAATGTTCTTTAATAAAATCTAAAATCCATCTTCTATCTTTTTGCAATATTTTTTTACATCGTTCATAATCTCCGTTTACAAATAACTTATAAGCATCTTTAAATCTTTGGATTTGTTCAAATTTTTCATTTTCTTTTAACTCAAATTCAGCCACTAATGCTAGACCCTCTATATAATATTCTTCTGCATCATCACTTACTATGAAAAGTTGGTCTATTGCTCTGCTAAAAGCAACAAAATCAATTCTTAGGTTTTCTTCTTCCAACTCTTCCTTTATAACTATTTTTTTTGTTTTTAAAATACTTTCAACAATTTGATCATAAAAACTACTAGCTCCTCTTGTTTTGTGAGGAACATAAACCACTATATCAAATTCCCTTCCTTTTGCTTTATGTATTGTACTTAATATTATTTGTTTTTCAGTTTCAGGGGCTTCTGTTTCAATTTCTGCACTCTTTAAATAATTTATAACTTCTTGCAAAGTAATATTTTCTAAAATTCTAAGTGCATCTGTAAAAGAATTTTGAATTTTTTGAGCTGCAATTAAGTATTCTTTACCTAAAGAAACTGCAATAGGGATTATTCTCTCTTCAAATACTAATTCTAAATCTTTAATATTTTTTACATTATTTTTTAATTCCTTGAATTTAGGACTTTTTTGAAAAATTTTTTCTAATGCTTTTTCATTTTCTAGTTTAGAAAGCTCAAAAGCATCTTCTAAAGCTATTGGAAAGAAAGGAGTAAACATAGCATTTTTTATGTTTTGAATATCATTTGTTAAAAGTGCTTTTAAAAATGTAATTATTTCTTCTCTAGCCTGTTGGGAAGAAGAATAGTATGTGCTGCTATGTTCTATCTTATTTCTTTCAAGTTCTTTTGAAATTTTTAGTATTTGAAAGTTAGTTCGAACCAATATTGCTATTTTTTTGTTCGGATTTTCTTTAGCTAATTTTTCCACAAGTTGAGAAACAGCTCTAGGAATATCCTCTTTTTCAACTTTATAAACTAAAGGTAGTTGGCCATTAGGCTTTCTTTTATTTGTTAGCTCTTTTAACTCTTCTCTATGGCTTTGTTGAGCTGTTTTTTTTATAAAATACTCTTTTGCATATTTCAATATTTGTTCCGTACTTCTGAAATTTTCTTTTAGTATAAAACTTTTTGTCCCTTTCCAATTAAATTTCTCAAAATTTAGAATCGACCCTCCTTGAAAACCAAAAATAGCCTGCTTTTTATCTCCAACAGCAAAATATTTTTTTGCAGAGCTGAGAGCAATTTGAGCTTCTAAAGAATTTATATCTTGTAATTCATCTATTAATACATATTCATAAATTGGTTTATTTTTTAATTCTAAAAATTCTAAAAGCATGTCTGCATAATCTATTCCTCTTTGTCTTTTTATATTCTCATAGTACTTATAAATTTCTACAAAATATTCTGTAAATTTATCTATTTCCTCTTTAGAAATAGTTTGGGTTTTTTCTATATTTTTTTTAACCTCTTTTACGTTTATTTCTTCTGGTTTAATTCCAAAAGTTTTTAAGTATCTTATTAAGTTTTCCATTTTTGGTACAACATTTTCTATTAAATACTCGTCATTGTAGCGAAGAATTTTGTTTTCTTTCAAATATTTATATATAGAATAGCGAAGTAAATCGGTAGAAACTAATTCCTCCTCTTCTATATTCTCTAAAGCGTATGCATGGAATGTATAAATATTTAGACAACTATAATCAATTTCTTTATTGTTTTCTTTCAATATTTTAATAATTCTTTCTTCCATTTCTCTTCTAGCTTTAGTGGTAAAAGTAAGACATAAAATATTTTCAGGTTTTAGTCCTTTATCTATTAAAGAAAGATATTTATATGCTAAAATCAAAGTTTTTCCAGTTCCAGGATTAGCAACAACTAGTGTATTATCCTCATGCTTTAAAATTTCTATTTTTTCTTTATCTAAATTTGCTAGATTCATATTTTGTTTATGTCTACTTTATTTATTATTTTTTCTAACTAACTAAAAAGTATTTAAGTATTTTTTACATTATATATTAAGTGGTAACTAATGTCTTTTGCAATAAGAAAAGAAAAAGAAATCTATTTTTATAAAATGAAAAAGTACCTATTTAGAAAAGGCCTTTTACCTAAACATTTAACTTTTTTTATACCTCATCCAAACGAATATGCTGGCCTTAGAATTTTCAAAGAAATTTTAAAGGAAAGATTAGAAAAGAAAGGAATAGAAACTCAAACCATTATTGGCCCTTCTATTTCAGAAAGAGGTTTTAAAATCCGATCAGAACTATTTGGCGAGCAAAATGTTTATAATGACCTAATTCATGCAATACTATCTTTAGAAGATCATCTTTTTAGATTTAGAACGTGGTATACTCAGATTAAACTTCATGGGCCAAACAACATAATTTTTGAAATGCATTGTAGTAATAAAGTTTCTGAAAAAACCAAAGTACCTTCTCTTGATTTTAGACGCTTGGGCTCAACTTATCATTTAGTAGTTCCACATCCTTTTGACTATCTAAAAAAAGACGTTTTTTATTTTATAAAAATTATTAGCTCTTATTTAGATGAAGGGGCTCACTTGCTAAAAACTAGAAATCTTTCTTTAAATAATTTGAAAAAAGAATTAAAAAAATTAATACACTTTTTATCTTTTCATAAAGCAAAAATAAAAGCAGTGGAGTTTGCTGCTCAAGCAGAGCCAAATATATCTGATCCAACCTTATTTGATTTTTATTTTAAATGGACAAATAACAAATATGTTCTATTTGATTTAATAACCGATTTTGAGCTTGATTACTGCTTATTAAATTTTATACCGCTTAATTATTCGCTAGAGGATATAGAATTAGTTGAAAAAGTTCTAGTTCTACCAAAGAAAAAGTAAAGAAGAAGATAAAGCTTATATTTTAGTAATAAAATATAATTTTATGAAAGTTGTTATTTTAGCTGGAGGTTTTGGAACTAGATTAGCCGAGGAAACCACAGTTAGGCCAAAACCAATGGTGGAGATTGGTGGGATGCCAATTTTATGGCATATTATGAAAATCTACTCGCATTTTGATTTTAAGGATTTTATTGTCTGTTTAGGATATAAAGGTTACATGATAAAAGAATGGTTTGCAAATTATTTTCTTCACAATAGTGATGTAACTATCAATCTTAAAACAAATAAAATCCAAGTTCATGAAAGTAAAGGTGAAGAC
>JAOAJF010000015.1:342-19660 GCA_026414325.1 Microcaldota archaeon | reverse complement strand
GTGCCGGACTTGCCGCAGCAATGTACTGTGCAAGATTTGAAAAAAAGGTTGTCTGTTTTGATCCCATGCCTGGTGGAACTATAACCCTAACGCATTTGGTTGAAAATTACCCCCCAATAAAATCAATTTCTGGTCTAGAGCTTGGACAAAAATTTTTAGAGCATGCAACCAGTTATAACACTGAGATTATGCAACAAAAAGTATTGGAAATTAAAAAGGAAAATGAAAAATTTTTAATCATAGCAGAAGATGGCCAATATTGGGCAAAAGCAATTATTTATGCTACTGGTGCAAAATGGAAAAGATTAGGCCTAGAAAGTGAAGAAAAATTTCTAAATAAAGGAATTCACTTTTGTGCTAGCTGCGATGGACCATTATACAAAGAAAAAGTTGTTGTTGTGATTGGTTCAGGGGACTCTGCTGCAAAAGAATCGGTTCTTTTGGCAGAGTATGCAAAAGTAGTATATATTTTAATTCGAGGAGATAGACTAAAGGGTGAGCCGATAAATAACAAGAGAGCAAAAGAAAATCCAAAAATTCAAATTTTTACACAAGTAGAGGTAGTTGAATTTATAGGAGATAAAAAACTTCAAAAAATAAAACTAAGTAGAAAAATAAAACCAAAAGAATATGACAGCGCTACTGACCTAATAGAGTGCTCAGCTGCATTTATTATGATTGGGCATGAGCCAAACACAGAGATTGCAAAAAATTTAGGAGTGGAGCTAAATTCTAAAAGAGAAATAAAGGTGGATAAGCTCTGTAGAACAAATGTGGATGGTTTTTTTGCAGCTGGAGACTGTACAGATATAGAATTTAAACAAGCAATAGTTTCTGCTGGGCAAGGAGTTTTAGCAGCATATAGTGCTACAGAGTACTTAAAAAAATTTGAACTAAAATAAAAAATAAGTGTTTTAAATGAATCTAATGCTTGAAAATTCTCAAAATAAAAAAAAGCAAAATTTTCAAATTTCTTTTTATGAAAATGTTCCAATTAACGAAGAACAAAAAATAAAAATTTCCAATTTTGTTCAAGAGTATATAAAAGCAGTTTTTGATTTTATTAAAGATAAATATGGAATAGACCTAAGCCTGAACTTTTTTGAAATAAAATTATATTATGCAGAAGGAGGAAGTGCTGGTAGTTATGAATTAAACAAAACTCTCAAGAATTTAACTGGAAATTTAGATGTGATTTATATTAATCTTTGGTCAGAAAATAAAGAAGGTTTAGATAAGGAAGCTATTTTTTCAACACTTTTTCATGAAATTATTCATTCTTTTCAGCAGAATAGACTAAAGTATTATAACTTTGATAAAAGAAGTGAAATAGAAAGAAGTCTGTTTTTGGATGATGAAATTGGAAATATAATTTGGAATACAACTTGGATAGTAGAGGGAACAGCAGAATTGGCTGTCTACCAATTTATAAACGATGGGAAAAATAAACAGAAAATTGAAAAACTTGGATTAAACAAAGAAAAAATATTAGAAGAATCTAAAAAAAGTTATGAAGAATATAAAAATTTGATTGAATTTTTAAGTATGAAATTGGGCATTAAAACAGAAGAATTTGTAGAAAAATATCTTGATGGGCAGGTATATTTTCTTGTTTATAGATTAGCAGATGTTTATAATGTTGGAACAGAAGAGTTTTTAAATTATTTAAAAGACCCTGCAGAGTTAATCTGCTTTTTGTCTTTTAGAGAAGACTTAGAACAATTAGAAAAAATAACAATAGCCGGAGGGTATTTAAGGTATTTGATTGAGAACATAAAGGGATTTAGAAATGTGGAAAAAGAATTGAGGATCNAAGATGAAACAGAACTGCTGGAGAATNTAAAAAATTTTTATAGAATTTTAAAAGAAGCGGCTAAAGAAGATAAAGAATTTTATACTAAAGAGGAGTGGAAATTTGAAATTGATTGTCTAACAGTTCTAATTGCAAATAGTTTAAAAATTACTGACGTGCTAGCGATGATTGAAATTAGAGCATATGCTCTTAGCTTAATTTGTGAAGGGCAAGAAGCAGAGAATATAATAAATCCACAATTTTATACTTTAAAAGCGGATGAAAGTTATTTTCCTATTTATCTAAGACCTAAAAAAATAGATAAATACAAAAAAGAAATAAACCAACTTCTTATAGAATAAAAAGTCGCCCCCGCCGGGATTTGAACCCAGATCTCAGGCTCCGCAAGCCGGTATTCTATCCAAGTTGAACTACGGGGGCGTAAATAAATAAGAGTTTTTTAGGTTTTAAATTTTTAGCTAATAGAAAAGAAAGAAAAAGTGCGATTGCCGGGATTTGAACCCGGATTCCGAGATTGGCAATCTCGTGTCCTAACCAGGTTAGACTACAATCGCATCCATTAGGAAATTTAGTAATAAAAATATTTAAAGTTTAGATTAAAAAATATTAAGGTTAAAATAAAATTAGGGTGAGAATATGGCTGGACACAAAACAAGACTATCTAGAATTATGAGAAATGGCAGAGTAATGCTGCTAGCGATGGATCAGGGTTTAGAGCATGGACCTGTAGATTTTAATGAAAAAAATATCAATCCAGATTATGTTTTAGATATTGCAGCTAAAGGTGGATTTACTGGGCTAGCTATTCAGAAAGGTATTGCTTATAAGTATTTGGAAAATTATGCTGGCCAAGTTCCATTAGTATTAAAATTAAATGGAAAAACAAATATCGTGCCTAAAGATGAAGCTTATTCTGCTCCAGTTGCAACTGTAAAGGAAGCAATAAAACTGGGTGCAGATGCAATTGGCTACACTATTTATGTAGGCTCACCTAATGAAGCAAAAATGTTTCATGAATTTGGACTAATTAGAGCAGAATGCGAAGAGTATGGTATTCCAACTATAGTCTGGGCTTATCCTCGAGGTAAATATATACCAGATGAAAAAGACAAAAACGTTGTTGCCTATGCAGCCAGATGCGCTTTAGAATTAGGTGCAGATATAGTAAAAGTAAATTACACTGGCTCAATAGAGAGTTTTAAATATGTGGTGCAGGCTGCCCAAAAATGCAAAGTGATTTCAGCAGGAGGCTCAAAACAAACAGATGAAGAATTTTTAGCTAAAGCAAAAGAAGTGATGCAAGCAGGGGCTGTTGGTTTTGCTGTTGGAAGAAATGTCTGGCAACATCCGCACCCATTAGAGATTACTGAAAAATTAAAAAAGATAATTTTTTCCCAATATTAAAGCGTTAAAATAAAAAAATAAATAAAAATTTGAGATTAGGCTGGTGGGAGTGTGGAGGACCAAACATTAGAAGAATTTTTAGAAAAAGAAAAATTAGAACCAAGCCTTAGAGATATCTTTTTGAGATTTGCCTTTCATTCTCTTCAGATGCAGGATAATTTTCCAAAATATCTTAAAGGAATAGAAAGTAATCCAAACAAATATGGAGAAGTAGTTGCAAAACTGGATAAATGGGCAAACGATTCTCTAGTTAGCCACTTAGCAAAGGAAGAGCATATAAAAAAGATCTATAGTGAAGAGCTAGATAAGCCGTATTTGGTAAACCAGGAAGGAAAATATTATATAACTTTAGACCCTTTAGATGGCTCATCTAATATAATAACAAATAATGTATTTGGAATAATAATGGGAATATACCAAAAAGAGCTTCCCCAAAAAGGCCAGAATTTAAAACTAGCAGCAATTAAAGTATATGGACCAATTAATTTACTAATTTATTCTACAGGGTCTGGCACACATGAATTTGTAAAGCACTATGATCAGCAAGATCGAGCAGAATTTTATTTGCTAAATAAAAATTTAAAATTTCCTGAGCCTGGAGAAGTTTTTGGAATTGGAGGCCAACCCTTGGAATGGGATGAGAAATTTTTAAAATTTGCAAAGGATTTGTTTAGAAAAGAAAAGCTAAAGGTAAGATATTGTGGCTCGTTGGTTGGAGATTTTTCACAAATATTGCATAGAGGTGGGTTTTTTGCCTACCCCGCAACTAAAAAATCCCCTGAAGGAAAATTGCGCTTAACTTATGAATGTAATCCTGTTGCATTTATAGCAGAAAATGCTAATGCTATTGCTATTGATGGAAAAGAAAGAATATTGAACAAAGAAGTAAAAGAAATTGACCAAAGAACTCCATTTTATGTAGGAAATAAGACTATAATAGAAAAAATGCAGCAAGAGCTTAAATAGTTCTAAGGTAAAAACCATTCTAGTTGATAGTACTCATAATTGGATTGAGGAATATTTATACGATTTACTAAATAAAATGTTGTGGAAGACTCTCTATCTGCAATAGCAAGAACTAAACCTAAACCAAAAGCCTTACATTCTTCTATTGCTCCTGCAAGTATTTTGCCAGAAATGTAATCAAACTCAGAAAGACAGAGCATTAAATAAGAGGGCTTATCTGTTGTTGGTTTTGCTATCGTTCCGTTTTTTCGAGAGTATAAAACAAAGTGTGTGTATTTTGGTCTAAGAAGCTTTTTTATTTCTTTTTTTTGGCCTTCTATTGCAAAAATAAAGGTTTTTTTTACAGAGTGAGCAACTCTAATTGCTCTTGCCCATCTGTAAATTATTTGGCTTCTTTCTTTAGAAAATACTTCCAGTACATGTTTACTATGCTCATAATTAGCCTGCGTTGGAAAATAAACTCGAAAATGAGTTCCAAATTTAAATCCTGTTTTTAGAATAAACCCATTTAATCTCCAATCTTCGTAAATTTGATAAAATTTTTCAAAATCAGAGATATGGCTTTTTGCTATCTTAAATATTTGTTCTAGAGAATAATTTTCAATTTTTAGTCCAAAGTGGCGTGCTAAAAAAATTGTTTCAAAAATATCTAATTTCATGACTGAGCCTTTTTGGTCAGCTTTGTATAGACCATATTGACCAAACCAGTATTTTAAATATAAATCTCTTAATTCTTTAGAATTTTGTAAAACAGCTATTAGACTATCTTTGTAAAAAAAGGCTTTAGACTTTATTTTATAAGTCTCTAGTTTTTTTCCTTCATAATTAATAACTGGGTTGCGATTGTAATTTTTTAATTCTTGGAAATTTAAATCTCTTGCAATAAGCCCTCTTTCTCTCCAAGCACAATAAGCAAAATATTTTGATAAAGAATTTTCTAAAAATTTGCTTGCTAGAAAATTAAAATCAACTTCTTTGTTTGTGTTGGTTTCAACACAGATGGCTTTTCTTACATCTATTAAATAGAGGGCTTCAATTGGACTTAAAAAAAGTGTCTGACCCTCTCTTTTTCCAAAAAAACTATTTTCCAATGTTGAAACTGAAGAAGGATCAGAAGTATAAATTTTCTTTGAATTAACATCAGCAAAAAATTTAATAGTCATATAAAGCATAAGTTTAGTTTTGATTTAAAATACTTTTGCTTTTTTCACTAAAGAAAGTTTTTAAAATATATTGAAGATTATAAAATGGGGTGAAATTATGATTGATTTAAATAAATTTATAGATGCTATGGCCTATGCTATCAACAATTTTGTTTATAACACTTTGAACTATTTGCCAAATATCTTTGTTGCTTTGGTGGTATTACTCTTAGGGTATTTTCTTAGTACAATATTTGCAAATATACTAAAAAGAATAATTGAATATTTAAAAGTGGAGGAAATATTTAAAAAATATAGAATTGAGGATGCTCTTGGAGGGACTCAACTAAGTCCTATTTTTGTAAAATTATTTAAATGGTATATAATGCTCTTTTTCTTTATGGCAGCTCTTGAGATTTTAAATTTTCCACAACTACAAATGTTCATAAGTTTTTTGGCATTTTATTTACCATTAATATTTGGCGGGGTTTTGTTTGTAATACTAAGTGCGATAGCTGGTGAATGGATAAAAGAATCGATAATGGATTTACAGAAATTTTATGGTCAAAAGACTTTAGCTTCTGTATTAAAATGGTTTGTAGTTTTAATAGGATTTTTAGTTGCTTTTGAAACTATTGGATTTAAAACAAGCATCATAAATCAGATAGTTCTTTCAATAGTTCAGGCAATTGTTTATGGAGTTGCGCTTGCCTTTGCTATAGCTTTTGGACTTGGAGGACAAAAGGACGCAGCAGAAATAATCAAAAGATTTAGAAAAAAATTTGATATTTAAAATTAGAGCCAGGTGAGGGAATCGAACCCCCCTACTCCGCTCTGCAGGCGGACGCATAGCCACTCTGCCAACCTGGCAAGTTTATAGACAAATTTATATTTGACTACAACTAAATTTATATTACTAAGATATATAAAATTTAACTAAATATATAAAATTTAACTAAGAGCTAGTGCTAAGGCCAGAGGATGAAAAAATGTTTGAACAAATTTTAGAACAATATGGATTGAGTACAAATATAGAATATATTGAAACAGCAATAGTATTTGTTGGCTTAATAATAATTCTAAAAATTTTTAAAACAGTTTTATTAAAATATCTAAAAATAATAGCTCAAAAAACTGTAAATAAAATAGATGATCATATTGTATATGCTATAGATAAACTTGGATTTTGGTTTTATGTTGGAGTATCTCTTTATATAACCACACATTATTTTTTAGAGCTAGAAAAGGATTTACTCTGGACAATAGATAGAATAATTTTAATTATTTTTACATACTATGGGATTAGAATAGCACAAGTTTTTATTGACTTTTTATCAGAGGAATTGATAGAAAAAAATAAAAAAGAGGGCCAACCAGATGGAGAAGAGATAATACATATTGGAGGGCAGATACTAAAATATGGTCTATGGGTGATTGCTGCATTATTTGTTTTATCAAATCTTGGAATAGATGTAATTCCATTAATTGCTGGTGCATCTATTGGTGGAATAGCAATAGCCTTTGCATTGCAAAATATATTAACTGATGTTTTTGCTTCATTTTCAATATATTTTGATAAACCCTTTAGAGTTGGGGATTTTATTGTTGTTGGACAAGATAGTGGAATTGTAAAAAAGATAGGTATAAAATCTACCAGATTAACCTCCCTCCAGGGAGAAGAGATAATAATTTCAAATAAAACCTTGACTGAAACAAAAATAAATAATTATAAAAGAATGGAAAAAAGAAGAGTAATATTTCAGATAGGAATAACTTACAACACTCCATTAGAAAAAGTAAAAAAAGTTACAAGTATTATAAAGAAAATAATTGAAGAAGATAAAGATTTAGAGTTGGATAGAACCAACTTTTTGAGATTTGGAGATTATGCTTTAATTTTTGAAACAGCATATTTTGTAAAATCAAACAGCTATGCGGTATATGCAGCTAAACAGGAAAGAATAAACCTAAGAATAATGGAAGAGTTTAAAAAAGAAAAAATTTCTTTTGCTTATCCAACCCAGACAGTGTATTATCAAAAAATATCTTAAATTACTTGATTAGCCCATTTAGAACTTTTTTTGTTTTTATTTCTTTGTTATTAACAAGCATCTTCTTTCCATTTGCATAACAAACTCCGCCCTTTACTTCAAATTTAATTTTTAAAAAATCTTCAAATTTTAATAATTTAGAGTTTTGCTGTGTTTGCTTAAAATCTTCAAATTCTATAGTTTGACCAACAGAACCAGGAGGTTGGATTAGTTCCAAATCCATTTTTTCTGATTGTGCTGCTAGAAGCATCCCTTCACTTTTTATTCCTCTAATAATTTTTGGTTCAAGATTTTTTACAATTATACATTTTTTGTTTAATAGCTCTTGTGGACTATAAAACTTTGCTAGACCAGCAACAATTTGTATCGTTTTATCTGAGAGCTGAACCTGCTGAACATAAAGATTGGAAGCATTAGGATGCAAAGCAACAGATATTATTTGACCAATTTCTAAATTAATATTATTTAAAAGCTCTTCGTCTAAAGAAGGAGTGAACTCATTTTTTAATTGTTGAATTTTATCTTTTTCTAATTTTGTAAATAAATGATATGGTTTTTGTATTTTATGGCCTGGTTGAATTTTAAATTTATTTAGATCTGTCCAAACAGGATTATAGAAAATATTTAGTTGCTCTAAAATTCTTTTTGATGTTTTAGGTAAAAAAGGTTCGCTTAAAATAGCAATATCAAAAACAATATTTGCTAAAACAAACATTGTTGTTTTTGCATCAGTTGGATCAGTTTTTATTTTGTTCCAAGGCTCTTTTGCTTGAAAATATTTGTTAGCATTTGAGCAAAATTCCATTAATTTTTCTAATGCTGCTCTAAGATGGACTTTTTCTAAATTTGAACCAACTTGAGCAGCAATTATTTTTTGCTCTTCTAAAAATTCTAAATCCAGCTGTCCTAGTTTTGGTTGAGGAACAATTCCGCCAAAATTGTTATAAATAAAAACTAAAGTTCGATTAACTAAATTTGCTAAATTTGCTACTAATTCATTATTTGTTCTTTTTTCAAAATCTTCCCAAGAAAAATTAGTATCTGAACTCTCTGGTCTATTTGCTATTAGATAATAGCGCCAAACATCTGAGTCAATTCCGCTTTTTATTGCATCATCACCAAATATTCCAATTTTTTTTGATTTTGAAAATTTTAAACCAGAAAAATTAAGAAATTCTGTTGCTGAAATAAAATGCACTAAGGTCCAATTTCTTTTTGTTCCCATAAGAGTTGCTGGAAAAATTATTGCATGGAATGGGATATTGTCCTTTCCTATAAATTCATAATGTTCAACTTCTTTTGCTCCACCCCACCATTCCATATATTTTTCTGTTAGATTTGCAGTTATTGAAATATAACCAATAGGAGCATCAAACCAAACATAAAAAACTTTGTTTTCCCAACCTTTTAGAGGTACTTTTATTCCCCATTTTAAGTCTCTAGTTATTGCTCTGGGCTGCAATCCACTTTCAAGCCAGCTTTTAGCAACTGCTAAAGTATTTTTTGACCATAGACCTTTTTGTTCTATTTCTAAAATAAATTTTCTTATTTTGTCTTCAAGTTTTGGAAGATCTAAAAACAAATGCTTGGAATATTTTAATATTGGTTTTGTTTTAGAAAGTTTACTAACTGGATCGATTAACAAAGAAAAGTCCAGTAGTTTTCCACAGCTGTCACATTGATCTGCTCTTGCCTCTGGATAAGAACAATATGGACAGGTTCCTATAACAAATCTATCTGCAAGAAAAATTCCTAATTTTTCATCATAAGGCTGCTGTATTTCTTTTTCAAAAATATAGCCATTTTTATATAAATCTAAAAAAATTTCTTGAACTATTTGAGTATGTTTTGGACTACTAGTTCTTCCAAAAATATCAAAAGAGATATCAAACCAATCATATATTTCTTTGTGTTTTAGATAATATTTGTCACAAAGCTCTTGTGGGCTAATTCCTTCTTCTAGAGCTTTTATTTCAGTTGCAGTACCATATTCATCAGTTCCACAGATATATATACACTCTCTTTGCATTAGCCGATTATAACGAGCAAATACATCTGCAGATAAAACACAACCAATTAAAGTTCCTAGATGAGGTAGATTATTTGAATAGGGTAAGGCTGCTGTAATTAAAATTTTTCTCATAAAAAGTATTTGACTAAAAACAAATAAAAAACATTACTAAAACTACAGCAGTCTAAAGGAGTCTAAATCTAAGGGTGCTCTTGCTTCAGCTTTAATCATATGATGAGCTGAACGAGCCAAATCATCACATTTATCTTCTTCTCCATGCATAGTAAAGATTTTAGCAGGTGGAGGTCTAATATTTTTTATATATTTCATAAGTTGAGATCTATCTGAATGGCCTGAATAGCCTTCGATAGTAGTTACTTCCATATTTATTTTCAGTACAGAAGTTTTTCCATCCTCTCCTATAACTGGAACTTCTTTTAAGCCATTTTGTATTTTTCTACCCAAAGAAGTTGCTGATTGATAACCAACAAATACTAAAGCGTTTTTTTCATCCTGGCACATATATTTTAGATAGTCTAGAACTGGCCCTCCACTCATCATACCAGAAGGAGATAAGATAACACAAGGCTCTTCCTGCTCTACTATTTCTTTTCTATCTCCTTTTGCTACCATAAATATTTTTGATTCAAATGGAGAATTGTTTGTTAATATTCTTCTTTGAATATTGTGTTTTAAATATTCTGGATAGGCAGTGTGAATAGCAGATGCTTCCAAGATCATTCCATCTATAAAAACCTTGAATTCTTTAGAAGGATTTTTTGAGCAAAATTCTTCTAATACTAGCATAAGTTCTTGGCTTCTACCTACTGCAAAAACAGGGATTAGAACTTTTCCTTTTCTTTCGATAACTTTTAATATAAAATCTATTAATCTTTTATCTGCTTCAAATCTAGAGGACATAACATCGTTTCTTGCACCATAAGTAGATTCTACAAAAAGCGTTTCCACTCTTGGAAAAGAGGTTTCTGCTGGCTCTAGAAGTTTTGTAAAACCATATTTTATGTCTCCACTAAAAACTACATTATGCAAACCTTCTCCGATATGAAGATGAACTTGCGCAGAACCAAGAATATGACCAGAGTTATAAAATGTTAATTTTATTTCATTAGATATGTCAACTACTTCTCCATAATCAAGGACCACCATATGAGAAAGCTCTTTTTGAATATCTTTTACTCCATAAGGGGCTTTAGTTCCATTTGCTTTTTGTAATACATTAATAAAATCATTTTGTAATAATATAGAAAGGTCTCTTGTTGGAGGAGTGCAATAAACTGGCCCATCATAGCCATATGCAAAAAGATAAGGTATAAAACCACTATGATCCAAATGAGCGTGAGTAAGAATTACTGCATCTATTTTATCAAGCTCTAGCTGCATTGCTGATAGGTGTGGGTAAGCCTTTTGAGCATCAAATGTTTCTGGGTTTATTCCACAATCAATCAAAATTTTTGAATTGTTTGTCTCAAAAAGAGTACAACTTCTTCCAACTTCTTTATATCCTCCTAAAGCAGTTACTTTTATAAGCTCTGTTTTTTTAGTAGGTAGGCAAATTTTTTTTCCTAAATTTGTTAAAAATTTTTTTCTTTGTGCAGCCTCTTTGATGAAGGAAGCCCTTATTCCTTTTAGAGTAGAGGAGGGCATTGTTGGTTTTCTTTCTATTCTTGGTACCCAGCCTGTTTGTTGTATTATTTTTTTTATGTTCTCTCCTCCTTTTCCAATAACTAATCCTGGCTTTAGCGCTTCAATTACAACTTCTGAAAACTCTGGATTAAATCGTATTTCTTCAACTTGTGCCTCTGGAGGAATTATTTGTTTTATTTCTTCTAAAGCTTTTTCTTTAGCCAAAAGAGCAGACTGTTCGGATCTAATTATAATTCTTTTTCTTATACTGGAGGCTATTTTTTTTATTAAAAACTCGTTTTCATAAAATTTTTTTATGTTTTTTAGATAAAGAACTATATCTAAGCCTTCTGGTTCTATTTTGCTAAGAGCACATTCTTTTGGAACTAGTTCTAGAAGTTTTCTTTCTATTTCTTTTAATTCCATCTAAAAACCTTTAAGTTTACTCTGCTTAGAAAGATGAATAAATGTTATTTAAAGAAAATTTATTCGACCCATTTGTTAATTTCGCTTTTTTCTAGTCTTTTTATACCATTTTTATTAATTAGAACAACATCTACTGCTTCTCCAGAAGCAGAATCTCTCTTCATTGCAATATTTACAGCTTTTATTGCTACTTGGATCATTTCTTTTGTGGTTACGTTTTCTTTATAGGAAGCTTCTAAAACACCATAGGCTATTGGAGAACCAGAGCCAGAAGAAGTAAATTTTTCTTCAGTTACCCCACCTATGGCATCAATTGAAAAGATTTTATATTTCTCTTCGTCTTTTCCAGCTAAAATAAGTTGTACATAATAAGGAAAAAATTTATATTGAAACAAAATATTTGCCAATAAAGTTGCTGCAGAGGTTGCAGACATTTCTTTAGAGTATCTTAATTTATAGAGTCTGGCTTCAGCTTGCAATAATCTAACAAGAGCTTGGGCATCTCCAACTGAACCAGCCACAGTCATAGCTATATTGTCAGAAATTGGAAATATTTTTGTAACATCCTTTGAGGCAATAAAATACCCCATTGTTGCTCTTTTATCAGATGCTAAAACAATACCATCAGAACATACAACTGCTACAGTAGTAGTACCAGTTTGAATAGATTTTGAATTTTCCATTTCCATTAAACTCACCTTAAAAAAAGATAGCCTTTAGGGCTAAAAAAGGCCTATCCCACTAAATAAATTGAAAATAAAAAGTATATAAATCTTTGTTTTTTTGTTGGTTTAAAAAATAAAAATTTGCAAATGTTTTTAAATAGTTGAAAATAGAGATATACAAACGAGTGGTGTTAGAAATGTTAGAAAGACTAAAAATAATTCTTGGATTTTTCTTTCTTATGATAAAATATGTAAAAGCTGAAAGTTGGATAGATGTTATTATTTTTAAAGTTTTTGGAATTCCGAGAAAAATAAAATTCAAGGATGGAACAGAAGAAACAAATATATATTATAACAGCCTTTTACTCTATCCATATAAAAGGGAGATAGTGAATGAAAAAAATAAGATATATTGCTGGGAGATAAATAATAAAAAATATTATGCTACTTTTTCTCAAGCCTCAACTCTTTATGATTATATTACTAATAACATAGCAAAAGTCTATAGCGCAGATTTTAAAAATAAAAGAGTTTTAGATGTTGGAGGGCATATTGGAGATAGTGCAGTGTACTTTTTAGATAATGGTGCTAGTTTTGTTGATATTTATGAGCCGGTAGAACAAAATATAATTTCTATGAAATTGAATTTAGCAAATTATCCGAAAGAAAAATTTAAAATAAATCAATTAGCAGTAGGTGATAAAGAAGGGGAAATAAAAATATTTAGTTCGCATGAGCCTGGAGGAGCTGGCTTTGGCTTAGTGATTACAAACATATTTAATAAAACAATAAAATCAAATATAAAAGAGTATGTTTTTAGTTGTGTTTCTTTTACTAAGATTTTGAAAGAAAATAATTATGATATTGCAAAAATAGATTGTGAAGGTTGCGAAGAATTTTTAGTAGCTGTTGATGATAACCTTATTAAAAAAATTCCTCTCTGGATAATAGAAATTCATTCAAAGGAAATTGAAAGAAAACTTTTGGAAAAGTTTGGAACTTTTTTTAATGCTAAAAAAGTCCATAAGGTAAATTCAGAAGTTTCAATCTATAGGTTTGAATTGAAAAAACAAACTTAGATAAAACCTTTATAAAATTAAATGTAAAAATAAAAATACTACTTTGAGGTGAGCTTATGCACAAATTTGGAGATGAGCTTGGACCAGAAAGAATTTTAGAAGTCTATGATCCTAAACTCAAATATGAGGCAGTGGTGGTAATAGACAATACTGCATTAGGTCCAGGAAAAGGTGGGATTAGATTAGTTGAGGATGTTACTAAAGAAGAAGTATTTGGATTAGCTAGAGCAATGACTTATAAAAATGCGATGGCTGATATTCCTTTTGGGGGAGCAAAATCAGGTATTGCTGCTGATCCAAAAAAGATTGATAAAGAAAAAGTTATTCGCTCTTTTGCTAGATTGATTAAACCCCTTGTACCTCAGTATTATATTCCTGGCCCAGATATGAATACTACAGAAAAAGAGATGGGCTATATTGCAGATGAGCTAAAGGATAAAAGAGCTGCTACAGGAAAGCCCCTAAGCATGGGCGGCCTGCCTCATGAGCTTGGCTCCACTGGTTTTGGAGTTGCACAAGCAACAGCAGTTGCAGTAGAATTCTTAAAAAAAGACATAAGCCAATGTACAGTTGCTATAGAAGGATATGGAAATGTTGGAACATTTACACATAAATTTTTAGAAGAAAAAGGTGCAAAAATAGTTGCTCTTTCTGATTCCAAAGGTGGAATTTATAACAAAAATGGAATAAAATATAACAGGGCATTGGAAGTAAAACAAAAAACAGGAACTGTAAGCGAATATGAAGGTACAAAAATAGAAGGCTCTAAATTATTTGAATTAGACGTAGATATATTAATTCCAGGAGCAAGACCAAATGTAATAAATGAATCTAATTACAATAAAGTAAAGGCAAGATTAATTGTAGAAGCTGGGAATTTGCCAATAAAACATGAGATAGAAAAAAAATTAGCAAAAAAGAAAATTTTAATAATTCCAGATTTTGTAGCAAATGCTGGCGGAGTTATTTCTTCTTATGCTGAATATATAGGAATGAATAAAGAGCAAATGTTTCAATTGGTTGAGAAAAAGATAAAAGCAAATACAGCAAAAGTTTTAGAAAATGCTAAAGATTTAGATACAAGAGCAGCAGCAGTTAGCATAGCAAAAAACAAAGTTTTAGATGCGATGGCTAAAAACTAAAAAAATGTGGAAGGGAAAAAAATGTCTGAGGTTATTTACCAACAAGACAAAGTAGAAGAGGTTGCAATAATAGGTGGAGGCCCAGCTGGATTAAGTGCTGCCTATTATTGTGCAAAAGCTGGGCTTAGAACAATAATTTTAGAAGAGCATAAAGAGGTTGGAAAGCCAATACATTGTGGTGAAGGCCTATCATTATATGCAATAAAAAGAATGGAACTAAAAGATATACCAGCAGATGCTTTAGGACTGAAAGTTAAAGGAATTAGAGTGGTTTTTCCCTCTGGGGATAATATAGTATATAGAGAGGAAGGCTATGACTTAAACAAAGAGCTTTTTGAAAAATATTTGCTAGAAAGAGCAGAGGCGCAAGGTGCAAAAATCTATACTGAAAGTAGAGTTCTAAATCTTAGTAGAAAAAATGGTATTTGGTCCATTCAATCAACAAGACTTGGCCTAAAATCAAAAGCAGTTATAGATGCAACAGGATACCAAAGTTTTACAAATAAAACTTTGAAAATAAATACAAAAGAAATAGAGCTTATAGCAGGTGCACAATATTTATTAGATAATGTGACTACAGATGGTTTTATTGAGTTTTATTTAGACCCTAAATTAGCCCCAGGAGGATACTTGTGGATAATGCCCAAAGATAACAATAGAGCAAATGTTGGCTTAATTAGCACTGCTACTAGCCAGATTCAGCAAAGCCTGAAGCTTTTTTTGCAAAAAAAAGGGCTAGAAAAAAACAAAATAATTCGACCATTTGGTGGAATGATTCCTTGCTCTGGACCTTTAGAAAAAACCTATGCCGATGGTTTATTGTTGGTTGGAGATGCAGCTGGTTTTACTTCTCCTATGTTTGAAGGTGGAACACAGTTGGCACTAAAATCTGGCCAGATAGCAGCACAAACTCTAATAGACTGCTATAAAGAAGGCGTTGAAAAAAATCTTTTAGACCCTTATGAAGAACAATATCTAAAAATTTATCAAGAAAGATGGGAAAAAGAATTTCCCCCGTATCAAAAAATACTAAAAGGTAAAAAACATTTTTATTCTTATAGCGAAGAAGAATTAAATTTAATAGCAAAGATACTTCCAAATGATTTAACTAATCTGACTTTAGCTTCAAAAATACAAATTCTATTTAGACTATTTACAAAAGCTCCAAAACTAATAGGAAAAAACTTTTTTTCAGCTATGAATACTTTTAGTTATTCCACTGGGCAAAACTATGGCTGGTAGAAATTAAAATTTTTTTTTAAAAATTTTATTTTCTTGGTTTTGCCTTTTTTATTATTAGGATTTCAGATTGTTGATTTTTTCTTTTTTTCTCTAACCTAGATTTTAAAAATCCAAAAAGTATTAAACCGATGATTATAATTGAGCCCAAGATAATCAAAAATATAAAAATAGCATAGGTTTTTGGCGAAGGTAATAAAGAAACAAATTGTGTTTCTTGTTTTGCTAAATCCATAGCTTTCTGAGCTTCTTGAATTGCTAAAGAAGAGTTAGTCTGAGCTATAGCATATGCTTTTGCTAGTTTAGCTAAGGCAACTGAATCTGAAGAATTAACCATTAGAGAGATATTTTCTTTGTATTGGTTTAAAACTTCTAAGGTTTGTTCAAATTCAGAAATTTTTTCGTGGAGAGAATTTAGATAATTATCTGCTTCAAAAAGATAGTCTAAGGCAGCAGCATAATCTTCATTTTTTTCAGCTAGTTTTGCTGCTAAGAGATATTGATCTAAAACAAATAGGCTAAGAGAGTAGTTAAGTTTTTCTGCACGTAGTAAGATATCTTGTCTTTTCTTTGTAACTTTTTGATCAAAAGAAAAATATTGTTCTTTTAAACTCTCTTTTTTTGGATCTACAAAATTTTCTGCTATAATTTTTTTCTCTTCTGGCTCTTTAGGTATTTTTTGAAGTTGCTCAAAATTGTTTAATTCTTTTTCTATAAAAAGAAATATTTTTGCAGCTTCCAAATATTCTTTTTTTTCTAATAAATAATTAGAAAGATCTAAATTTTCTTTTAAGATTAAAACTAAAGAAGCATTGGAAACATTTTTTATTTTTTCTAAAAGAAAGGAAGACTTCTTTTTAAGAGAAGAATCTAGCTGAGAATAAAAGCTGGTATTAAAAGTTTCAAATCTTTTTTCTAAGTTAGCAAGCTTTGGTTCTACTTCCAAAAATTTTCTTTGCTCAAATAGGGTTTGAACAATCTGAAAATCATTAACAATTGAGCTAAACTCATCTTTTATAGGAGGAGAGGTATAATCAAAAAGTGAAGAGTAATTAATAGAAAAAAGTTCAATATTTTTTCTTAGAAAAATTAGACGTTCATTCAAATCAGACCTAATGTATTCTTTATTTAATTTAAAAACAAAAATCTTTTTGTGTTTTTGACTTCCTATAAGCAGATGAGTAGAATTTATATACAAACAAGATATTTCAGAAATATTTAAGTCTTTGTAATTTATCTTTTTTACCAAACTTCCATTATAATCGGAAACAAAAATTGTTTTTAACTCAGAATCTGCAATATAGATAAAATCCTTATCTGCCACTACAGCCGTAGGGTAATCGAGTATAAAACCACCTGAGCCTGTACCTATATTAGAAACAAATTCTAAATTTGGATTAAATAATTGTACTCTTTTGTTATTTGTATCAGCTACTATAAAATAATTATTTGAAAAAGTAAAGTCCGAGGGAGAATTTATTTTTCCATCCCCTATCCCTTTGGATAAATAATAATCCAATTGTTTAGAAGAGAGGTTAAAACTGATTAAAACATTATTTTCCCTGTCTAAAAACCAAAGCATATTCTTTAATGAAATAGAAGGGATAAATAGAGGAGGATTATACTGAAGCTCAATAAAATCATTGTCAGAAGGTGAAACAAAATAAAAAACTCTTTTTTTAGACCTATCAAAGATGTAGACTAAATCACCATCAGTGGATATAAAAGCAGGTTCTTCAATAAAGTCATAATAAAGATTTCTCCCAATTGAAAAAGCTAAAGAATCATTATAATTTAATACTAGGATAATATTTCTACTATCTAAAATGTAGATTAAATTATTAAAAATAAAAATTGTTTTTGGTGAGATATATCCAATAGAACAATTTTGGCAGGCAAACTCCTTTTCTAATTCTAAAAAATTGTCTGAAAATACAAATAAAAAACTAAATATAAAAAAAATTAAAAAATAAAAATTTTTCATATGCTTAAATAACACACTTATGGCTTTTAAAATTTTCATTAAATAGTTTTTGATAGAGTATTGAAATTAAAATATTGAAACATTGGTTTAAAAATATTTTCAAATAATTAAATATTGGGAGGAAAATGCCTAGAGCTAATCTTATCCTTAATCAAGAGAAGAATCAAAAAGATAAAAATAAAATTGGATATTTAGAGGTATATCCTTTAGATAAAAAATTACAACTACCTTCATTTGAAATAAAAAAATTTGCGCCAAGATTTACAGTTACAAGAGGAGAGAAAACATATATTTTTAGCCAAACACCTAAGCTAGAACAGGCTCAAAATATCTTTGAATTATTTAAAGAATTAGACGGGAGCTATATTTCAAAGATTTTTATAAAACCAGTTGCAATAATTAGGATGGAAAAATTAAATTTTTTATATAAACCGACAAAAAGTTATATGATAGGGATAAAGGATGTGGGTGTTGAAAATCTTACTTTTAGTTCAATGAAAGGAAAGGAAAAAATTAGGCTTCTTGGCTCATATATATTTAATTTGGCAAAATTGCATGAAAAAAATATTGCTTTAGGGGATGTTTCCCTTGCAAATGCTTATAAAAAAATTGCAGAAAATATTGCTATTTTTGGCCCGCCCTCTCAATTAAGAGTTATAGAAAATTATAAGGAAGGATATAATGAATTTGTTTTGTTTTTATGTAATTTAAAAATGAATAAGCTTGTTGTTGAAAAAGAGATAGAGATTTTTATAGAACATTATCTAAAGTCCTTTGAACAACCAGTTAGTTTAGAAGAAAAAGAAAAAATAATGAACCTTTATAGAAAATATTATGAAAAATACTACCAAATCAATTAATAAAAACAGTGCTAAATGAATTTGGATTTTTGTCTCTTTCTATTTTTATTAATTGGCAATAACCTAAATTTACTAGTCTCTCGTCATGAGTTATAACTAAAATTTGTTTAATTATTGTTGGTAATTTAGTATTAAGGGCATCTGCTAATTTTGAAACTGCATTTTCATCTAAATTATGTGTTGGTTCATCTAATACAATCCAACTAAGAGAAGGAGTTAGTAAAAGTGCTAGTGCAACTCTTAAACTTAAGGCAACACAAGCTTTTTCCCCACCTGAAGAAAACACATCTACTTCTTTCCATCCATTCTGATAAAATTCTATTACATAGCCTTTTTCTGAAGATAGAATCCTAAGATTGGACCAATCTGAATAAGGATAGAGAACTGGCCAGAGCATACTTAGAGCATTGTTTAATTTCAATAAAATATAATCTCTAAGTTGAATTTGGGTTGCTATTAAAACTTTTTCAAATGATTTGAGAAGATCTATCTCATCTAAAAGAGAATTAAGAGTGGATTTTTTTAGTTCAAGTTTTTCCATCTCGGATTTATAAATAGAATGTAGCTCTAAAAGATTTTTTAAAACCTCTTTTTGAGTTTGAATTTTTTGCTCAGCTATAGCCTTTTTTTCTAAAATTTGTTGAAGCTCTTTAGAAATTTGCTCAAGGCTTTCCTTTGAATAAGAAAGAGAGCTTAACTGAGATGAGAGTTTAACTATTTGTTCTTCTAAGTTGAATAATTCTTTTTCTAATTTAGCTCTTTTTTCTAATTCCAGAAGTTTTTGATTTATTAAAAATAGCTCTTTTTGTAAAAGACCTAAATTTTTCTCTATTTCTTTTTGTTCTTTTTCGCTGTTTAAAATTGCCTGTTTTAATTCTTCTAACTCTTGCTC
>JAOAJF010000015.1:0-332 GCA_026414325.1 Microcaldota archaeon | reverse complement strand
AATTAGCTGGTAAGGATATTTCTTTGATTTGTTCTTCTACTTTTTGAGCTTCTAAAAGATTTGATTGCAAAAGTTTTGCCTTCTTCTCATTTTCAGAAAATTTGGCTGATATTTCTTTTAAATTTTTTTTATATTCTTCGATCTTTAGACTATATTCCTTTATTAGATTGTCTTTTGCTTTCTCATCCAAACCTTGTTTGCAGAGCGGGCAGCTGCTAGAACTAGTACTAATTTTTAATGTTTTTAAAAATAGTTCTGCTTGTTCAAGTTCTTTTTCAAAAAATAGGTATTTTGAATTTAAATTTTTTGTTTCTTGGTTAAGAGCATTTAGC
>JAOAJF010000014.1 GCA_026414325.1 Microcaldota archaeon | reverse complement strand
TGAAATTGTCCAATTCTTAGCTCTCTGATCAACTCGCTTCTAGTTATGGTATCTATCTCTGAAAGCATATATCTTTCCTTTATTTCGTTTTTAATTAAATATTCAGTAAGTTCTTCTGCCATTCTTTTTGTTAGGGTTGTAACCAATACTCTCTCATCTTTTTTCACTCTTGATTTTATTTGTTCTATCAAATCATCTAATTGAGAAGTTGTTGGTTTTACAATAATCTCTGGGTCAACAATACCTGTTGGTCGGACAAGTTGTTCTACAATTTGAAATGAATTTTCTCTTTCATATTCTGCAGGTGTAGCAGATACAAATATAACATCTTTTAATTTAGATTCAAATTCCTCCCATTTTAAAGGTCTATTATCATAGGCTGATGGAAGTCTAAAACCATAATCTATAAGGTTCTTTTTTCTTGTTCTATCTCCATGATACATCGCACGAAGTTGTGGAATGCTAACATGGCTTTCATCTATTATCATTATAGCATCTTCTGGTAGAAAATCTAATAAAGTAAAGGGCGGCTCTCCTGGAGCTCTCCCATCAAAATGTCGAGAATAATTTTCAATTCCATTACAATATCCTGTCTCTCTTATTAGCTCGATATCATAATTCGTTCTTCTAATAAGTCTTTCCCTTTCTACTGGCCCTAAATTTACAACCCATTCATCTAACTCTTTTTTTATTGTTTGTAATGCTTTTTCCTTTGTTTCTTCAGAAAACATATAGTGCTTTGCTGGAAAAAGCCTATAGGAGAAAAGTTTTTTTATTATTTTGAAATTTAGTGGCTCTAAAACCTCTATTCTAAAAACTTTATCTTCTTCTAATTCCACTCTTATAAGATTAGTATCATAGGCTGGAAATATAGTAAAAATATTTCCTTTTACAAAAAATTTACCAGGTTCAATTATCTTTTCATCGCGTTGATATTGCATTTGCAACAATCTTTTTATAAATTCTTTTCTTGAAATTTGCATTCCAACACTAATGCCTATAGAAAGATTTTTATATTCTGTAGGATTTCCAAGACCATAAATACAAGAAACCGTTGCAACTATTATGGCAGGTCCATCTGTTAGAAGATGGCTAGTACTTGCTAGTCGCATTCGTTCTATTTTTTCATTAGCTTTTGAATCTTTTTCTATGTAAGTATCTGTTTCAGGAATATAGCTTTCAGGCTGATAATAATCAAAATATGAAACAAAATATCCTACCTTATTATTTGGAAAAAAACTTCTAAATTCAGTATAAAGCTGAGCAGCTAATGTTTTATTATGTGAAATTACTAGGGCTGTCCTGTTTACTCTAGCTAAAACATTTGCTATTGTAAAAGTTTTTCCAGAACCAGTAACACCTAAAAGTGTCTGTTTTCCTCCTCTCTCTAGTCCTTTAACTAATTGTTCTATTGCTTTTGGCTGATCTCCTGCAGCTTTATATTCTGCCTTAAGTTCAAGATAGTTCATAAATTAGCCCTTATTTTTTTATAATTATTATACTTTTTCTCACTTTTATATTTAACTTTATAATTTTAGGAAGGGCTACTTTCCTCTTGTTCTCTTAGTAATTTTTCAATCAAAAAAGTAAGTTCTTGTTTTTTTCTTTCAAATTCTTCTTCTTCTTTTTTAGTTAATTCTATTTTTTTAACAAGTTGAGTTGGAATATAATCCTCTTCTTTAGTTAGCTTTTTAGTATCTATCTCATCTTCAGGTAAAGCTATATCTATAATCTCAGTTTCCATCATCAAACCTTTTAATTTTTTTGAAAGTTTTTGTCCTTCTTGTTTTAATTCATCTATATTTGCTAAGATCATCTCTATTTTTTTTGCTCTTTGTAATAACTGCTCATATCTTTGTTTGTTTTCACCCAAAGAGTTTTTTGCTTCTTCTACATCTTTTAGATATTTCTGTCTAGCATCTTCTAGCATATCTATAATTTTCATTATTTCTGCTGATTCTTTTTGGTATTTATCCTCCGCACTTTCTAATCTATTAATAGCTTCCTGGTATTTGTACAAAAAATTAGAATATTTATTTATAGTTTCCTTTATATTAAAAAATTCTTCTTTTAATGGGCCAGCAAGCTCTCTACTTTCTTGTATTGCTTTATTATAAAGTGCATTGATCTTTTGTTCTATTTCATCAGGCTTATATGTCTGTAGCTGTTGTTTTATTTGCTGCATTTGGGAATTTATCTGTTCTGTTTTTTTTTCTATCTCCTTTGATTCTAGCAAAATACTTTTAGCTAATTTTAAAAGCTCTTGTTTTGCATATTTCAAATCATTAAGCTCAGTAGTAAGACGCTCGAGCTCTTTATTATAATCTGTAGTTTTTACTTTTTCTTCAAATACAGAATAAATCTTATTTATCTCTTCAAATATTTTATTTATTTCTTCTATTTTATTTTCTATTTTTGTACTTACTTCATCCATTTTTGTTTTTAATTCTCTATATTTGTTATCAGCAATATTTTGTTCTTTTAAAATTGTTTTTATTTCTATTAATGCACCAGAAGCCTTTTTTATTTCATTATACATTACTTGTAAAACTTGCTTTTTTTCTAAAAGTTGATTGTCTATCTTCTGTGTGAGTAATTCAGCTTCTTGTAAATCTCCAGCTAGTGTTTCAATAGAATTTTTTGTTTTATCTCTAATTTCTATAAATTCTTCTTTTACTCTTTCTAAGTCTTCAACATTTTCATCAACTATTTTTTTCATCCCAGATAGTTTTTTTATTGTCTCTCTTCTTTTTTCTTCTATCTGCTCTTTTTTTTCTTTGTATGTTTCACTATCTAGCCCTTTCCAAACCAAATACTCTTTTGTTAAGCTGTACTCTACTCTTATTATTTTTTCTTCTTCTAATGTTTTTGCCCAAATCTTTATTGTAGAGAGAGGTACTCTTAATATGGCAGCTGCCTCTTGCATTTCAATTTTTTTTCTTTCTCTAACAAGCTTTATTAAATTGTCTACACCTGTACTTACTAGATAATCATCTAAACTCATATTATTTGAAAACATTTTAAGGCTTTTAAAGTTTTCCTTCTATTTTTTATTAGATAAACATGGCTTTTGATCTCTCAGAAATACTTTACAAAAAAGAACTAAACGCAGTGGAAAAATTTAAGTTAAAATCTCTAATCCTAAGTAGGTTAGGTCCAAATGCTTTAAGAATATATAATCTAGTAGATGGTACAAAATCAGCCTCCCAAATCATCCAGCTTTTAGATTTAGAGGAAAAAGAAGTTTTAGAGCATTTAGAAATATTTCATAAAATGGGCCTTATTTATAGTGAGAAAGAGCTAGCAAATAAAACTGAATCTGTGGACGAAAATGCTATTACCCAATCCACAGAAGAAAGTCCTACTATTTCACCCAGTTCAGAAGAAAATTTAACTGAGAAAAAAGAAATGGAAAAAGTAGATATATCTCAGCTGCAGCAATCTTCTACTCCTACAGAGGATTTATCGGAAGCAGAAAAAGCAGTTTTTGAAAAATTTGGAGAAGTTGGTTTAAAAGTTTTTTCAATGATAGATGGCTATCGCTCTGCACAAGAAATAATGGAAGAGGCAGGAATCAATGAGTTCTTATTAATAGAGATTTTAGAGTTTTTAAATCAGAAAGGTTTTATAACTCTTGAAACTAAAGAAGAGCCAAAAGGAACAAAAAAAGAAAAAAAAACAGAGAGCCATGATCCAGTAAGTCCAATTATAGAAAAAGATGCTACTCCTCCTGTTTTTGCAATAGAGCAATCCTATCAGCTTTATGTTCCTCAATTAAAAAAACTTTCTATTGTAGAACTTACCAAACTAAAATTAGCTCTAAAATTTAAATATAAATTAGGAGGGGAATTTTTAAATTATCTAAATGGTTCTTATGATGCAATAGATTTATTTTTTATTTTCGATTTACCTTTCGAAAAGCTTGTTAATATACTAAAAGAGCTTAGAGATGAGGGTTATCTAACCTTAACTCCTTTAAGTAGAGCTGAAATAGAAAAAAAGTATGGTACTATAGCCTTAGCAGCTTATAAAAAATTTGGTATAGATGGCTTATTAATTTACAATTTTATAGGTAAAAGTGTATCTATTGTAGAACTATTAAAAAAATCTAAAATAGAAGCAAAAAAAGCTTCAGAAATCTTAGTTTTTCTCTCTGATATTTTAGGTTTAGATTTAAAAATAAATAAGGAAAAATTGTTTCAGGCTTTAGAACAAAAAACTTCCTAATAATCTAATCCTTTAGTAACTCAACACTTTTATTTTCCAAAATTTTAAAAAGTTCTTGGTCTTCTAACTTTCTATTTAGCTCTTTATATGTTTCTATTTTATAATCTTTTATAATTTCTTCCAAATCTTTTTCTCCAAAATAGACTATAATAAAATCTTTATCCTCCTTTGCTCCGTATTCTTCTATTGCATCTTTTATTTGCCTTTTACCACTTAGGTGTAATAAAAATTCATTTTCTATTTTATTTGCTATTGGATTTTTATAAAAAGAAATATGTGTTAAATATGCTGCCAATTCAATTTCTCTAAAATCTTTTATTTTTTCGCTGTCAATCGCTGTAAGTTCTAGACCATTTTTTTTAGCATCTAGTATTATTTGCTGTATTTTTGAATTTTTTTTAGCTACACAATACTGAGCTATCATCTCTATCCTCGTTATCTAGTCTATCAAAATAGCATTTACCACTCCATCTTGTCCTACTCTATTTGTAATCTTCGCTTTTCCAATCTCAGTCTCTATTATTCCACCTTTGGTTAAAATATTTTGTCTTGTAAAATGTCTATTATCTGGAGTTTGCAATACTTTTTTTATTTTTACTTTTTTTATCTGGCCATTTTTATCTCTTACATTTGCATAGACTGCAGTTTTTAGCTTTAGCTTTATTGTATTCCCCCTTCCTTTTAGAATTTTTCTTTTTTCACTTTCCCCTATTTTAGTGTGGGTGGGCTGTCTTCCATAATGAGCTAAAATATTATCTGCTGCTCTAGTTTTTTTTGCCCCAGTCCCAGTTGTCTTTGTTTTAACAGGTCGATGATATATTCCCATATTCTCACTCTCAATTTTTCTAAATTTATTTTATTAATTTAATTAATTTGTTGTTTTTAATTTTTAAACTTTGCTTTTATTTTCCTAAATTTAATTAATTATTCAGCTCATGAGGTGTATAATAGATGGGCCTATTAAAGAAGCCATAAGAGTAATTCTATTAATCCCAAATTTGTATACTATAATTCCAAAAATACTGGAAACAACTAAAATCACAAGCCCCTCAATTCCAGAAATTAATCCTATCATACTGGTAAGATAAATTAGCAAAATCTTCAAAATTTTTGAAAAGTCAATTGTTTGAATTTTTCTTTGTAAATTAGTAGCTAATATTTCCAAAAAATATACTCCAACTAAAAGAGAAAACAAAAATATTGTAGCGTATATCGAGTATGTAACTGGACTAATCTCAACAAATTTTTTTGCTATTGCAACAACTCCCACTCTTGCTACTGAGCCAGTAGCTGTAGAAATTGCTATAATATTGTGGCTAACTTCTATTGAAACTAAATGGGCTAAAAATTTTCTTACATCTTCTGTTTTTAGAAAAATACTAGATAAAAGAGCTAGCTGGGCAGGGCTAGAAATACCTGGTAAAAAATCAGCAATTGCACCAAAAATTATTCCAACTACAATATGGAGAAAAAAATCAATTTTGTTATTTTCGATTTCTTTTTTTTGTTCTATCTTCTTATCTTTCTGCATATATATTATCGCTGGAATTGTAAAAAAACCAACAAACATTGCAAATAATGGCTCGCTAATATTTTTGTCAAATACCACATAGCCCCAAAGGGCACAAATTAAAAAAATTATGAAAGCATATATTTTTCTCTCTTGTTTTAGTATAAAAAAAACAGATGCAAAAATAAGAATATAGGCCAAATATGGTTTTATAAAATTATTAAGTTCTCTAAAGACAAAAATCATCATAAAGCCTAAAAAGAAAGCAATTAAACCACTAATTAAAGAAGCTACACTAACAATATAGATTGCTTCTTTTAGTTTTCCTTCAATATACATTTTCTGACCAGGAAGAAGAGAAATAAGGCTCTCTCCTTCAGGTATTCCAAACATTATAGAAGGCAAAAAAAGTATAACACTATACACTCCTAACATAGAAATTAAAATAATTCCAATATTTTGCATCTCTATATTAGATATAATGCTAGCTACACTATTTGGATGTAGTCCAGGAAGAACTCCACAAAATATTCCTAACCCTAGTCCAATTAAAAGAGCTAAAATTTGATTCATATTTTCACTTTAATTCTTGTTCAATACTATGCACATTTAAATAAAAATTATTATATGTCTTTTTTAATTCTCCATATAAGCAAACAAATTTATTTTTTATTAAATTCTTTTTATTTTCTTTGTAAAACTCATTATTAGATTTTAGATGCGCACTAATACATTTTTGTTCTTGGCATATTTTTATTAAGTAGTAGTTTTCCAACTCTTTTGTTTGTTCTATCTGGCCACAAATTTTTATCCTCTGACCATCTTTTAAATAATAAAGTTGTGAATAATTCACCTCCTTATAAAATATTGGATAGGGATTAAAATACAAAAAATAGCTAACTGTCAATAAATAAAAAATAATCATTATCTTAAAAAAATCAAAATTTATTTTTAAAATTTTTATTTTGCTCATCAGGCTGCCTTACCTATTTTTATTTGTAGAACAATAAATGCTATCAAAGACAGAATAGCTCCAATCCACAACAAATACAAATACAGCTCAATATTCATAATGTAGAAGATTACTACAAATATAAGTAAAATAGTTCTTTCAACTCTTCCAAAAATTGTTGATAAATTAGCAGCAGTTTTACTATCCAATATTTTTCTGTGATCTGAATAAGCTTTAGAAAATGCATGCATAAATGAACCAAAAAACATTAAAATTATTGCCGCAAGAGCTGTTGGTTGAAAAAACAAAAAAGGCAAGATTATAAAAAATTCTACAATACGATCACATATCCCATCTAAATAAGCTCCAAATCTGCTAACCTTATTTTTTCTTCTTGCAAGTGCTCCGTCTACAGCATCTGCAAAAAATGCTAATAAAACAAATAAAATTGCCAAATTATTTTTTATATAAATTAAATATGAAGATATGAAAGCAAAAAAAACAGAACTTAAAGTAACAAAATTTGGCTCTATGTTTATTCTATCAAAAAAACTTATTACCCATTCTATCAGAAAATAAAATTTTTTCTTTAACATTTTAATCATTTTCTTTGTTTTCAATTTTATTTTTAACAAAAGCTATAAACTCTTCCAAACTCATTTTTAGCTGCTGACCATTACGTTTTCTTATTGTAAGTTTTTCTCCGCTAACTTCTCTGTCACCTATAACTATCATATATGGTATTTTTCTTAATTGTGCTTCTCTTATCTTAAGATTTATTGTTGCTTCTTTTTTATAGGTTTCAACTCTTATTTTTTCTTTTTTAATTTTTTCTTCCAATTCTAAGCAATAGGGTAAGTGTTTTTCAGCTACTGCTAGAAGAATTACCTGAGTTGGGCAGAGCCATATTGGAAATTTTCCAGCATAGTGCTCTATTAATATTGCAATAAACCTTTCAAAAGAGCCATAAATTGCTCTATGAATTACAACTGGATGATGAAGCCGGCCATCTTTTCCTTCGTATTTAAGTTCAAATCTAATTGGCATTTGAAAATCTAGCTGGCAGGTTGATAGCTGCCACACTCTTCCTAAGGCATCCTTTACTTTAAAGTCTATTTTTGGTCCATAAAACGCACCGTCTCCTTCATTTATGCTATAGTCGAGCTTTGATTTTTTTAATGCGTTTTTTAAAGCTTCTTCTGCTTTTTGCCATAGTTTTAGTTCCCCCATATACTTTTCTGGCCTAGTTGAAAGTTCTGCTCTATACTCAAAACCAAAAACATTTAAAACTTTTTGAATTAAGTCTAAAACTTCTATTACAACTTCTTCTATTTGTTCATCAGTGCAAAAAATATGTGCATCATCCTGAGTAAATGCTCTTACTCTTGTCATTCCAGATAGAACTCCTGAAAGTTCATGGCGATGGACCAAACCAAATTCAGATATTTTTAGTGGCAAGTCTCTATAGCTTTTTGAAGAATTTGCAAAAATTAACATATGGCCTGGGCAATTCATTGGCTTTATACCATAGTTTTGCTCATCAATTTTTGTAAAATACATATTGTCTTTATAATGGTCCCAATGGCCAGATATTTGCCAAACTTTTGTATTTATAATAATTGGTGTTCTGACCTCCTTATAGCCAAGTTTTTGTTGCTCTTGTCGTATAAAGTTTTCTAGCTCTTGGCGTATTGTATAGCCATCTGGCAAAAAAAAGACCATGCCTGGGGCCATTTCAGAAAACATAATTAAATTTAGCTCTTTTCCAAGTTTTCTATGATCTGCTAAAGCTGCTTTTTCTAATCTTTCAAGATATTGGTCTAACTCTTGCTTTGTTGCAAAGCAAGTCCCATAAATTCTTTGTAATTGATCATTAGCAGCATTTGCTCTCCAATAAGCACCTGCAACTTTAAGTATTTTAAAAGCCTTAATATAGCAAGTAGATGGAACGTGCGGTCCAGTACAAAGATCAAAAAATTCTTTTTCTTTAGCTGGACTTTTTGAAGTTTTTCGATTATAATAAATACTAATTGGTTGATTTTCATCCAATTCTTCGATTATCTCTAATTTATATTTATTGTCTTTATATAATTCTTTTGCTTTTTGTTTTGAAACTTCTACTCTTTCAAAAGGCTGGTCTTCTTCTATTATCTGCTTCATTTCTTGTTCTATTTTCTTTATATCTTCTAATTCGAATGGTTTTTCTCGATAAATATCATAATAAAAGCCATCTTCAACTACTGGGCCTATTGTTAGTTTAGCATCTTTATAAAGTCTTACTATAGCCTGGGCCATTACATGAGCACAGGAATGTCTTAAAACTTCCAAACCTTCAGGAGAATTATTTTTAACAAATTCTACTATTTGGTCTTTTTCGATTTTTTTATTTAAATCATAAAGTTTTCCATCTATTTTTATTGCAACAATATCCTTCAGTTCTATTTTTAATTTTTTAGCTAATTCAAAAGCATTGGTTGAACTTTCTGCTCTAGCAATTAATTTTAGGTTTTTTAAATCAGCCATAATTAACAATAGCAAAAAGAGTTTAAATTTTTATCTAGCAACTTTTTGGCCCAAAACATTTTGTACTATTTTGATGTTTTCTTCGTATTTATTATTCTGCGGATATGTTTTTTTTGCTAGCTCAAAATATTGTATACACTCTTTAAATTTTCTGTTAAGATATTTTTTTATTCCAATTGCATTATATGTAGCAGCTAAAGCCTTTTTTATTGATTCTTCATTAGGCTCAAGCTTTTGAGCTGTTAGTAATTTTTTTAGAGCTTTTTCATATTCTTTGTTTTGAAAGAACAAGTAAGCCTGTGTTGTTAGCTGATGCAAGCGCTGCTCTTTTATCTTTTTTTGTGCTATTTTTATATTTTCAATAAATTGCAAATTGGTTGGTTCAAATTCAGAAGCTTTTTTAAACATCAAAAGTGCTTCCTGATATTTATTTTCTTTATAGAGCTGAACACCGTAGTTATTATAAGAACTAGCAAGAGCAATTTTTAGCTGAGGGTCTTTATTGTTGTTTTTAAAAACAATCAAAAAATTCTCAATAGCTTTTTGATAATTTTGTGCTTTATAATTTTTTACTCCCTCGTTATAAATTAGCACTAGTTCTCTTTCATTTAATTTCTTCATACTTTTAAAACTCCAATTATATTTTTAAATCTTTTTTATTTAAATATCCAGGGTAGAAGATTAATTAAAAAGGCAGCAGAATTTATTAATACTATTGCATTTGCAATATTTTTGTTTTCTATACTATTTTGTAATATCTTACTGCCATCAAAGAATGGGATAAACAAAAGATTAATACTACCTATAATAAGATTTAGTGCAAAGCTTAATTTTAATGTATTTAAAATAAACTCTAAAAACTCCCATTCTTTTATATATTTGTATTTGAAATTATAGCCATCTTTGTAATATCTTTTTATATATTCCAGCACTTTTTTCTCGATTTTAATTTCTCCATTTTGAGTGCTTAGTATGAGCTCCTTTGTAGCACTTAAATTAATTTTTTCAGCTAAAAACTTTTCTACTTCTATAGAATTTATTTTATTTATTAATATATATTGCCCATCTTTTTGATAGTAATATCCTTCTATTCTATACTGAGCAGTTAGAAGTATAATAATACTAAACAAACAAAAAATCAAAATTCCACTATATATATTTGAAGCACTTCCTGCTACCAATATTCTATTCTGTTTATATTTTTCTATTTTTTCCATCTCTTCTTCATCTGGTTCAACAAATGCCCCTATTGGTAAAATTCCAAAAAACACTATTCCAGTAGAGCGAAGCTTTACTTCATATATTCTGGCTAAAAATCCATGTGCAAGCTCATGTACCATGAGTATTATTATAAAAGCTATTATCCCTTCTAAAAGTGGCAGATTTCTACCTGGAATTAAAACAGTTCCGCCTGCAGGTGGCAAGTTAGTTGAAGCTATAGCTAAGCCAAAAAAACCACCAACTAGCTCAAAAATTTTTATAACAAGAGCTGTTCCTACAATAATCGAGTAAGTTATTAATGAGGCTAAAGCTGCACCAGCAATACCAAAACAAATACTAATACCATAAAAAATCATTGCCAAACTAATTGTAATCTTATTTTCCAGAACAAAAAACTCGATTTTGTAATCATAAAAATTTTGTTCTCTTAAATATCTTGAGGCAGAGGCTAGCTCACTATCATTTATACTTCCTACTAAGGCAGAATAAGTATGGGGCATAATTAAGCTATAAAATAAAAAAAAGATTATTAAGCCAAAAACTATTTTAAAAACCTTACTTTTTTTGTCTTTAATCAAATATATTCCAGCTAATCCATATCCTATTATAAAACCAATATCTGCAAAAAAAACAAACAATTCCTGATACTTTTTTCCAACTTTATCTATCCAATCTATTAGCCTTTTATCCTTAAAAAATATTAAGCCAAATTCCCCATCTAAATTCTTTAATCCTATTAAAATTTCTCCACTAAAAACTAGCAAAATTCCAATAAGAATAATTTTTGGTATTGCCGGAATATTTAGGTCTAACAAATATACAAATAAAGAAAGACTAACTATTATTACAAAAATTGTAAGTATATTTTCTACTTTTTTATTCGAAGGTTTTTTTTCTTTTGCAAATTCTCTTATTTTTTTAATCCAGCTAAAGCTAAAGAGGGCGGTGTTAGTTTCTTGCTCTAACTTTATTTTTTTTGTTTTCTCTTCTATTTTTTTATTCTCTTCTATTAGGTTCATTTTTTCACTTCTGCTAGGCCTTTTATTTTATAGTTACTTTATAGTTGTTTTAAAAATTTAGAAACTTAAAATTATTAAGCTTATTATTCATTAGGTTTTTAGTAATTTGGTGAGAGCTATGGAATGCGAAAGCTGTGGGAAAAAAATAGAAAATAATCAATTTTATTTAGTTTTAATTGAAGGTGCAAAACTTAATGTCTGTAAAGAGTGTTCCAGCTTAGGAAAAATTTTACAAAGGCCTATATTTTCAACTGATACAAAAAACAAAAAACCTATTTCTTCTTCTACTTTGAGTGAGCCAGAATATGAATTAGTTGAAGATTTTGGTAAAAAAATTTCTCAAGCAAGACAAAAGCTAGGTATCTCTCTTGCAGTTTTAGCAGAAAGATTAGCACAAAAAGAATCTTATTTAGAAAGAATAGAAAAGGAAAAAACAATCCCCCCTCTTTCTTTAGTAAAAAAATTAGAATATGAATTAGGAGTAAAACTTCTTTCTTCTAATTCTTTAGAGGTTTCAACTACTTCTCCTTCAGCCTCAAATGATTTAACTCTTGGAGATATTTTAGAAGTTGATAAAAAGAAAAAAAAGTGATCTTATGGGGTGCGATCTTTCAGCACTTTTTAAGCCAACTCCAATCTCTTTAGAGGCTTTGGCAAACAAGAAAATTGCTGTAGATGGAAACAATATTTTATACCAGTTTTTATCTTCAATTAGGCAACCAGATGGTAGTTTATTGATGGATAGCAAGGGAAATATTACTGCTCATCTTTCTGGATTATTTTATAGAACTTTAAAGTGGCTTGAGTATGGAATTTCTCCAATATTTGTTTTTGATGGTGAGCCATTTGAACTAAAATCAAACACACTTTTAAAAAGAGAGGAGAGAAAAGAAAAAGCTAAAGAGAAATTTACTGAGGCAATTGCAGAAGGGGATTTAACTGCAGCTTTTAGTTATGCACAACAAACATCAAAATTAACTCCAGAAATGATAGAACAAGCTAAAGAGTTGTTAGATGCTATGGGGATTCCTTATATTCAGGCTCCAAGCGAAGGAGAAGCACAGGCAGCCTATTTAGTAAAAGAAGATATTGCCTGGGCTGTAGCTTCTCAGGATTATGATAGTTTATTATTTGGGGCTAAAAAATTGTTAAGAAATATTTCCTTTAGTGGAAAAAGAAAAGTACCTAAAAAAAATATTTATATAAACATAGAGCCAGAATTGATAGAATTAGAAAAAGAATTAAGTGAGTTAAATCTCACTCAACAAAAATTAGTGTGGATAGCAATTTTAGTAGGAACTGATTTTAATGAAGGAATATATAAGGTAGGTCCAAAAACAGCATTCAAACTTGTAAAAGAAGCTAAAACTTTTGAAGAACTAAAAGAGCTTTTATTAATAAAATTTCAAGAACGAAAAGAAGAAATACTAAACAATTTGGAGCAGCACAAAAAAATAGAAGAATTTTTTCTCTCCCCTCCGATTAACAAAAACTTTTCAATAGAATTTAAAGAAATTAATAATGAAAGAATATTTTCAATTTTGGTAGACCGCTATGAATTTTCTCCAGAGAGAGTTGAACGAGCATTAGAACAAGTAAATAAAATAAAAAAAGAGCATAAAAGCCAAAGAACATTAGACTCATTTTTTTAAATTTCAAATTCTATTTCATCGCCGTCTTTTAGTTTATATTCTCTTCTGAGATTTTCTTTTGCAATTATTTCTACAATATTTTTCGGATGATGTTTATAAAATGGAAAAACAACACCTATTATTTTTTTACCAATTTTTGCTTTTACTACTTTTACTTCTCTATATATTTTACCATTTTTTTTAAATCCTTTTACCAATCTTTTTTTTCTTGTTTTTATCTTACTATTAAAATTTTCTAGATTTTTTTTGTCTAATTCTAAATTTAGTGTTCCTCTATAAGGATAATAATTAAAAATTTTATAAAATCCCTCTCTATATTCCTTTAAAGACATAAACTTTTTTCCTTCCCCTAGACCTTTTTTTACTTTACCTCTAATCTTCATTTTCTCACAACTGGCCTCAGACGCTGTTAGGCTTTCAGCATTGTTTCTTAGCGGTTGTTCATTTCCTCAAAGGCCAATATCTATTACTCTTTTTTTATTTATAAAGTTTCAATTTCTTACTATTTTAACAATTAGAATTGATCATAATGTGCGGAACATCTGTAGTATTGTACTCTATTTTTATTTCGCTTTCACCTATTTTTGTAGGAAAATTTCCACAAACTGGTCCAATTGTATTTTTACTAAAAACTTGCCCATCTTTTAGTGTTATTCTAATTTCTTTTTTTAAATTCCAATCGTTTATATAGCTGCTAGAGCCAATGTAAGATTTTTCATAATCTATAGAGGGAGGAATTAAAATTTTTATGTGTTCAGCATATCCCTCTCCAAAAAGATAGGCCAAATCAGAATTTTTAGCTAATTTTTCAACTGTTTGTTGAGCAATTTTTCTATCATCCATTATAGCTAGCTGGGCAAAATTTAAAGGTAAAAAAAGTATAACTGCTGCCAAGGTTATTAGAACCACTATAAAAATTATCGTTGATTCTACGCTCAATTGCCCTATCCTTTTTTGTCTCATACCTATCTAGCTTCAACTTATTTTTTCAACTATTTTTTGAGCTAAGCTATATTTTTTCTCTCGTAAATGTTGATGTTTTTCAAACCATTCTAAAGCTTTTTTTATTACCTGGCCCTTACACTCCCCACATAAGATTTTTCCTTTAGTACATTTTTCGTATCTTTCCTTAAGCTCCTCATCATTTAATTCAAAATAGAGTTTTGCTAATTCGAATATATAGCATTTTTCAATTTCTCCTCCAAGCAATCTTTGCTCTTGTGCAGTATTTCTTCCACCAGTAATAGCATTTTTCAATTTTTTTTCAATATCTTTTGGATTTTCAGAAAGATAAATTATATTTTGCGGATCTTTTTTTGACATCTTTTGTTCTCCTTTTAAGTTTTTTATAAATCTATGGTAGGTTGCAGCTGGTTCTATTAATTTGAATTTTGGAGCCAAATCTCTTGCAAGTCTAATATGTGGGTCTTGGTCCAGTCCAACAGGAACAAGCACGTGTTTTGGACCTCCAAATTTTTTGCTCTGGGCTAAAAATATATCTGCAATCTGTATAAAAGAACACATATAATAGCCAATATCTTTTTCTCCATATGTAGCTTTTAATGTGGAGTGAGTTAATTTTTCAGCAACTAAAAAAGCATTTTGCAAAACAGTTGGTTCTGTACTTTGTCGATAAAAATAAGTTTCTTTTTCATCTAGTCCCAAAGCCAAAAGGTCAGCAACATTAGATATAGCATATTCTGTAGCTTGTTCTATAGGTAATTTATTATCAATATAGCTTTCTATGTCTGCTATGCAATAATAAACTTTTGTTTTAAAATATTTTTGAAAAAATATTATTTCATCTGCTGTTTGTTTAGAGCCCAAATGAAAATGATTTGATGGTTTTATCCCACTCATTATTGCTATTTTTTGTTTTTTATCATATGCCTCTAAAAACTTATCAAAATCTCTATGACCAACAATAATATCCCTATAAAAAAGATGACTAGAAGAAAATCTTTGTTTTATTTGTGGTGAAATTTTTTGCATTCCAAATTCTTCATATAAATACTTTTCTTGCACTATTTCATTAGACCAAGGGTCTATCATTTTTTCACCACTCTTAGTCCTTTAATTCCTTACCAATTCTAATTCCATTAATGTCTATTATATACTGATAAAGTTTGTTTTCATGAACACTTCCTCTCATTTTTAAGATATCAATTACCCTCGTTCTTTTGTTGTTTATTATTTTCCAGCCTAAATGAATATAACCATCAGTATAATTTTCAATCCCGTATTCAGTATATGGAATACTTGATCCTAAAAAAGGTTTTTCTTCAGCAATAATAAGAGTTGTTGTACCCCATTTTCTAATACTATTAATTAGTTTGTGAATATAAGCTTGCTTTTGTTCTGCTGGAAATGACATCAATAGCGGGCCAATGGGATCAAGCACTGCCCTTTCTATTCCTAGTGTATCTATTATATCTATTATAGCTTTCTCTTTTTGAAAAAAGCTTTGAAATTCAGAATGTGGATATTCGATAACAAGCACCTTTTTTTCTCTTTCTAATTCTACTAAATTCCACATAAACGAACTCATATTTCCAAATATCAAATATTTTGGCTGATCAAATGAAATAAATATTCCTGGCTCGTTATGCTCTAGGGCTCCATTAACAAGAAATTGCATTCCAAAAGTTGTTCTTCCACTTCCTGTTGAACCAGAAACTGTAATTATACTGCCCTTTATAAATCCCCCTCCAATTATTTTATCTAATCCTTCTATACCTGTAGCTATTTTAGCATACATCCTATCCCTCTTTTTTTGTTTTTTCTTCTTGCTCTATTTTTTCCATTATCTTTTTACCTAAAATTATCTTTGCTGCAAGCTCTTGCTGAAATCTCTTTTTTTCTTCCTCATTCATTCCTTTAAATAGAATATGGTTTGTTAGCTGTTGGCAAAAATTTGATACTTCCATCAAAGACCTTTGAATTTGGCCAGCATCAATGTTAACATCTAGTGGTTCTTCAATTTCTATAGCGATGGGCATATAGCTCATAGTAAGCCTAACAAGTGTAGAAAAGTCTTCTACAAGAAGGGTTGCTTTAATTGCAGTAGAATAAAGCTCATCTCTATAAATTGGCTCTTCAATTTCACTTATTCCAAAAGCAACTCCTTTTTCATTTGTTAGCTTTGAACTAAAATTAACTGCCAAATTCTTCATATTCTCTTTATCTGTAGAATGTAAATCAAAATACAAATAAACAAAAAATCCTCCTTTATTTATTACACTTTCTTTCAATTTATTAAAATTAGGTGTTTGAGTCATTTTTTCACCAGCATTCTTACTTTTTTAAATCTTTTAACCTTTTGTTTTTCTCTTTTTTCTCTTTCTCCATTCTTTTTAAAACTATCATTATATCTGGCCCAATTCTTTTTATTTTTTTTATTTTAAATCTTATGGCTTGGGACAACTTTTTTATATCTAATTTTCTTATCATACTAAGTCCTTCTTCACCTATAACGATTGGACAATAAAACAAAATAAGTTCATCAGCCAAATTTTCTTTTATTAGGCTGGTTGCAAGTTCTGAGCCACCCTCGCATAAAACTTTTTTATATCCATTTTTTTCCAAATAGTTTAGAAGACTACGTAATTCTATTTTATTGTTTTTAGCCTTAGTATAAAAAAAACTACACTTATTTTGTAATTTTTCTAAAACTTTTTTATCTGCTTTGTTATATGCAATTAAAACATTTTTATCAAAAAAAATGTTCTCAGAACCAGTTATATTTTTTAGATCTGCACAGGCTACAACTCTAAGAGGCTGCTTTTTTGCATTTAGCACTTTTAAAGTTGGATTATCCTTTTTTAATGTGTTTTGGCCAATTAATATAGCATCTACTTTTTTTCTAAGTTTTTGTACTTCTTTTCTCGAGTTTTGAGAGCTAATCCATTTAGAATCCAATTCCTTTGTTGCAATTTTTCCATCCAAACTTATAGCAAGTTTTAAAATAACTTTTGCTCTTGTTGTTTTCTTTTGAATTTCAAAATACTTTTTATTTAGTTTATAAGCTTGAGTCTTTAGTACTCCTTTTTTTACAATAATATTATTTTTTTTAAGAAATGTTTCTCCATCTCCGGCCAATGTTTTATTTGGATCTTTTATTGCAAAAACAACTCTCTTTATTTTATTTTCCACTATCGCTTTAGTACATGGTGGAGTTCTTCCATAATGATTACAAGGCTCTAAATTTACATAAAGTGTCGAGCCCTCTAAAATCTCTTTATAATTTTTATATCTTTTTTTTGCATCTTTTATTGCTTGAACTTCTGCATGGGCCAGACCTGCTTTTTTGTGATAGCCTTTAGCAATGATTTTTCCATTCTTTACTATCACTGCTCCAACTTTAGGATTTGGCCAAGGGTCTGCCTTTTTTGCTAGTTTTAAAGCTTCATTCATAAACTTTTTATCTAGTTCCTTTAGATTATTTTTTATATTTTTTGACATTTTTCCCTCCCATTGTTCTAATTTTGCTCGTCTATTATTAAATGACCCATTTTTTCTTTTTTTGTTTTTAGATATTCTCTAGAATATTTACTCCCCTTTATCTTTAGCTCTATTCTTTTTGTTATTTTTATTCCTAATTTTTTTAGTTGCTCTATTTTTTGTGGGTTATTTGTAATTAATGCAACTGATTTTACTTTCAAATACTTTAAAATTTCTGCAGCTATACTATATTCTCTTTCATCTGCTCTAAAACCTAATTTTAAATTTGCTTCTACTGTGTCATAACCCTGATCTTGTAAAGAATATGCTCTTATTTTGTTTACTAGCCCAATTCCTCTTCCTTCCTGCTCTAAATAAAGTAAAACTCCTTTTTTTTGTTTGGAAATATACCTCATAGCTTTTTGATATTGCTCTCTACAATCACATCTTAATGAGCCCAAAGCATCTCCAGTTAAACATTTAGAATGAATTCTGCAAACAACTCCTTTTTCATTTTCTATCTTGCCTTTAACAAGTGCAAAATGAGGATTATTTTTTTCATCTTCAAAACAATAAAGCTCAAAATTTCCAAAAACTGTTGGAAATAAAGCTTTTGCTACAAATTTTATTGCCATTTTCCCATCTTTTTAGCTTTCTAAAGCATTTAACATCTTTTTTGCAGCCAAAACTGCTCTTGTAGCATACTCCCCTGCTCTTTTTTTAGCTTGCTTTTCTGTTGCATCTGGGCCAATAACTCCTAATGTTATTGGTTTTTCAAATTCAACTGCTATCTCCATAAGAGTTTTTGCTAAAGATTGGGCAATAATTTTATCATGTGCAGTCTCTCCTTTCACAATAGCTCCTAAACAAACAATAGCTTGAACCTCCTCTTTTTTAGCAAGCTTTTTTACTACTAAAGGCATATCATAAGCACCAGGAACAAAAACTTTTTTTATTATTTGGATATCATTTTCTTTTGCTACTTTTAAAGCAGTCTCAAGCATTTTCTCAGTAATATGCTTATTAAATTCAGATACAACTATCGCTATTTTTGCCATTTTTTCACCTTATTTTTATTTCTCCCTCGTCCTCTCTTCCTTGTCTAAGTCCTTTTCCAGCATTTTCTACTAATTTATCTGGCTGATAAATTAAATTTACTGCATTATAGACGTGCTTTTTAGTTCTATTCTCAGTTAATTTATAAAAGTCTTTTTCATCAAATTTTCCATTTTTTAGACTTTCAGTACAGTGGACAAAAACTTCTATTATATGTTTTGAATGTTTTAATTTAACCAGCTGAATTGCATTAGATGCTTGATTTGCACACATCTCATCTATAGGGTTAGGTCCAACCATTCCAAGAGCCAAAATAATGTCGCAATTTTCTTTTTCAAAAAGAATTTGGCATTCTACAGCTAAGTCTTTTATTCCAGGAACAGTTCTTCTTACCCATACAATTGGAGGGTAAATTTTCTGTTTATTTATTTTTTCTATTTCTTCAATAGCAATTTTTCCCATATTTATTCTAGCAAAAGTAGTGTCTACAATTCCAATTTTCATTTTTTCACCTTTTTTTATCTTTCTTAAAAATCTTTTTCTTCTACTAGCATTATTCCATTTTTTTTCGCATATCTTTTTACTTCTTTAAAACTCTTTGCTTTTCCACTATCTGAAAGCATCTCGCAAATTAACATCGCAGGGCTTAAGCCAGCTAATTTTGCAAGCGCTATACTAAATTCGCTGTGGCCTTTTCTTTGTTTTAAATCCTTTGCTATTAAAATAGGAAGATGACCAGGACTATAAAATCTTTTTGTAAACTCTTTTTGCTTGATTTTTGGTTTTAGGCTTAAAATTTTTTCAAATTCTTTGGCTGTTTTTGCCCTGTCCTCGTCAGTTATTCCAGTATAACATTCTCGTGAATTTATATAAATTGAAAATGCAGGACTATCTTTGTATGGTGTTTTTTCTATTGCCAATTTTTCATATACTCCTTTCAAGTTTTTTAGTTTTTTGTGTAAATATTCTAATCCTAATTCAGTTGCATTTTTTTTATCTGTAACTAAGCAAATTAATCCCCCAGCTTCTTTTCTCAGTTTTTTTATTACCTCCTTAGTAGCAAATGAAGCATGAATTACTAAATCAGCTTCTTTTTCTCTAGTTGGAGAATCAAGTATTATTACAAACTTCCCTTTTTTTAATTCTTCAGCAGCAAGCTCTAGTTTTGTTTTTTTCATTTTTCTTCCCCAATTTTTCAATAAGTTCATTATAATTTAACTGTTCATATTGTTTTTTCTCTCTAAGATCTTTTAGAGTGTAGCAATTTTTTTCAACCTCTTTTCTTCCTATAATTATCAAATATTTAAATTCCTTTTTAGATGCATAAGCAATTTGTTCTTTAAGATCCTTCTTACTACTTATATTACAGCTAACTATAAAACCATCTTGGCGCAATTTTTTTGCTAATTGCAAAGCATTTTTATAACAACTCTCTTCCATCCAGGCTAGAAAAACTCCTTCTTCATCTTCAATTTTCTGCTCTTTGTCTTTATCCAATAAATAAAGAAGCCTTTCCAATCCAAAGGATATTCCAACAGCAAAAACTTTTTTTCCATATATATCAGTTAAATTGTCATATCTTCCTCCTCCAGAAACTGAACCAATCTCATCTGTAAGTTTTATTTCAAATACTGTTGAAGTGTAATATGCTAGCCCTCTTGCCAAACAAAAATCAATTTCAAATTTATCGCTCTCTATTTGATAAAAATCTTTTAAAATTCTAAAAATATTTTTAATTCTTTTTAAGCCAGTTGGAG
>JAOAJF010000013.1 GCA_026414325.1 Microcaldota archaeon | reverse complement strand
CCATACAGGTGCGTCTTAAATGAATAAATATGAAATGCGCTGCTGGCAGATATTGCCACTAGTATCCAGAAGTTTTGCTCTGGCTATAAAAATGCTTCCCCAACCAATAAAAATACAATTGAACATAGCATATTTAATATATAGAATTATCGATACTATTGAAGACTCGAGCTTAACTATTTCAAAAAAAAGAAAACATCTCAACTTTTTGATATCTGTTTTAGAAGAGAAAGAATATAAGCCAAGAAAAATAAAAACTTTGGAATGCAAGCTAAAGGAAGTTAATTGCACTTATGAAAGAATATTACTAGATAATTTAGAATCTGTTTTTAGAGTATTTTATTTTCAGCCAGAGAATATAAGAAAATCAATTACTAGATGGGGAAAAATAATGAAGAATGGTATGCTAAAATTTCAAAAAAAGCAGATAACTACACTTGAGGACCAAAGAAAGTATAGCTATTATGTTGCAGGAGTAGTCGGATATTTGTTTAATGAGCTTTTATATTATAATAAAATAATAACTAAAAAAACAAAAAACAAAATTTCAAAATATGCAAAAAGATTTGGAATAGCTCTTCAGAAGATAAACATAATTAGAGATGTAAAAGACGATGTAAAAGAAAAAAGATATTTCTGGCCAATAAACTTATTAAAAAAATATTCTTTGGATTATCAAAAATTATTTGAAAAAGAAAATAGAGCTAAAGCTCTTGAGATTTTAAGAATAATGATTGAAGATACAAAAAAAGATGTTTTTGGTGCTCTAGCCTATATTAAAGCCCTTCCAAAAAACGAAATAAAAGTTAGAATATTTTGTCTTATTCCTTTGTTTATGGCTTTAGAATCTTATGGCTTGATTTTAAAAGATCAAAGCCTTTTTGAACTAGAAAAAAAGGTTAAGATTAGTAGAAAAGAAGTTTATCTTATTGCTCTAAAAGCAGCTTTGGCTGCAAATTCAAATAAGATTATCTCTAAGTGGCTTTTAACAACAATTAGTAAAAATTTTGCACTTTTGCCAAGATTGGCAAGGCAAACTAAAATTTAATTTTTACAAATTTTGCAACTTGAAAATATTACTTTTGAATTTAGATAGATTGAGATAAGTATTAGCACTAAAGAAAGTAAAGCTAGGACAGTATTGAACTCTACTAAAAATAATATCAATGCTGCTGTTGAAGAAAGCAGCCCACCAATAGGTAGAAGCATACAGATACAACCAAAGATAGTAAAAAAAGAGCTTAGTAAAACACTTACAGAGCTAAGGGCTGTTGAGCCAATTGCTTTTTTAGATTTTTTAAATTTAAGCGAATAGAAAAATAGGAATAAGGAAAGGTAGTAAAAAAAGATAATAAAAAAAAGTAAAAAAATATTGTAAGATGGAAAAAATCTAAAAAGCTCAAAAAAATTAAAGCTAGAAAATACAATGTAGGTTAATAATGAAAGAGTAGAGGCAGATAGAAAGAGTAGAAGAACTATATTAAGAGGGTTTACTAGAACTAATTTTAACCCTTCTAAAAAAATAGTAAAAATTTCTACTAATTTTTTCATAATAGAAGATATAGCCATAAGAGTATAAAAAAATTTGCAAAGATTTATAAAATAAGATACACATAAATTTAGTATGTATAACACTTCCAATGTTAATAAAAAAACCCAGATAGTAGAAGAAGATAAAATAAGAATACAAAAAAAATTTGAAGAATTAAAAAAGAAAGCTCTTGCTGAAGAAGATTTTAAAGAAATTAGAAAAAAGATATATCAAATATCTAATTTAGCAAGAAAAAATAGAGAGGAAATTGAGCCACAGGCTTTTGAAGTATTAAAACAGATTTATCAAAAATATAAAGAAAAAGGAGAGGTCTTTTTACAAGAAAAAAATGAAGAAAAAATAGTTGAGAATAGCTGGGTTTTAAAGGTAATAGCAATTAATATTACTTCTTTTCAAAATGAAGAGGTTGATAAAATCTTAGTAGATATGATAGCAAATAGGGATATTGACTGGCTTGTTAAAACAAGTGCAGCTAGTGGTCTATTTTTAAGAGCTATAAAAAAAGGGAAAAAGGAAAATATAGATTTTATAAATAAAATAAAAGAGCCTGAAAGAAACAAGATTGTTTATAACTATTTAGAAAAATATTCATTAATGTATAAGATAATGACCAACAACACTTTTGAAGATAGCTATCTATATTGGGAGGAATATATACAGAGAGGGCAATTTAACTCTTTTTTTGTTCTTAAATATATTTCAGAAGAAATAAAAGAACTTGCAAGATATTATTATCTCTCCGTTTGAGGGGATTGAGAAAGAATATCTATAATTCCTGGATAAACAGCTATTAGATCTCCTTGAGTTATAATTCCAACCAATTTATTTTTTTTGTCTAAAACTGCCAATCTTTTTATATTGTTTTCTCTCATTGCTAAAGCTGCATCCTGAATAGTTTGGTTTTCATAGATTGCTTTGAGTGGTTTGGACATAACTTCAGAGAGCTTTACTTGTTTTGGATTTTTTGCTTTTGCAACTATTTTTGAAACAATATCCCTCTCGGTTAGTATTCCTACTGCATCTCCTTTTTCAGTTACAATTATACAGCCAATTTTTTTGGAAGATAAAATTTTTGCTGCATCAAAAACTGTTTTTGATTGATCTAAAGTTATAACACCTTTAGTCATATAATCTCCAATTCTTAGATCAAGCTCCATCTTCTCACCAACTATATAAAACCTAAAAATATTAAAAACCTTTATAGCCTAAATTTTTTATGACATTTGGCTCTTATAGAAAAGGAACTAAGGCTGAAAACGAATTAATAGATATACTAAATAGTTATGGTTTTCTTACAATTAGAGCAGCTGGTTCTGGAAAAAAGAAATTTAAATGCCCAGATGTTTTAGCTTTTAGAACTATAGACCAATATGGATTTGAGTGCAAGGCAATTGAATCAGATTATTTGCAACTAAAAAAAGAACAAATAAATTCTCTTATTCTTTGGCAGGAGTTAACCAACATAGCCACATTTATTGCCTGGCGCAAGAGGGGAGGAGAGTGGTATTTTATCTCTCCGCAATATTTAAAGGAAAATCAAAAAGCTTATTCGATAGATATAGAAAATGCTAAAAAATATTCCAAACCATTTGAGGAGATAGTGAAGAAAAAAATATAATTAAAAAGATATAATTGTTAGTTAGCCCAATAGGGTTTACCTTTTTCTACAACTTCATTTAAAAATTTAGCATAAGCCATATCTCTTGGAAAATCAGTAAAGACCATATAATCAAGTCCATCTTTGGAAGAAACAGTAATTGTTCCTAATCTATCAGTAGTATAAATAGAAATTCCTTTTAAAGCCAACCTTCTTAGAGTTGAAACATTTGGATAAAGATTGTTTTGGTTTGGACCTACTGAGATTATTGCAATAGAGGGATTAACTACATCTAATAATTGGAATGAAGCTGCATTTCCTGAGCCATGATTTGAAACCTTAAGAATTGGGCAATTAAGTGAGATTCCTCCCTTTTGAGCCATTGATATAATTTTGTTGTCCACTCCACCAAAGACAGTTCCTGGATCAGCAGTAGACGCACCACTACCTTCAGATTTAGAAAATACTAAAGCACAGAGATTGTTATAGGATATTTTTAAAACTAATGAATCTGCATCTAGATTGTAAACTCTATCTGGAGAAGGATTTAAAACAACTACATTTAGATTACCATAGTTATAGGTTTTTCCAAATTCTACTTCTTCAATTTTTGTTCCATTTAGATAAGATAGATAAGGAACTAAATTTTCTTTGGAATTAGTCCAAATTTCGTCTATTTCATAAGTTGAAACTATCTCTTTTAGACCTCCGCTGAAGGCTGGATCATGAGAAGCAGAAAGAACAAGTAAATCTATTTTATTTACTCCTCTTCTCTGAAGTTCAGCTAGTAAAAGATTAACTGCACTTTTTGGACCAACATCTATTAGTATTACTTTGTCCTGAGAGAGTAATAAAGTAGAATCTCCAAAACCAACGTTTAAAAATGAGAGTTCAAAATTTTTTTGAATTTTTGGTTTTTCTTCGATCGGAGTTATTGGATATGGCTGAACAGAGCTATCGTTTTTAATAATAGTTGGTTCTGGTTTATAGGGGGGAACTTTTATCTCTTCTTTTGGTTGCTCTATGCAGCCAAATAAAAGAATAGTTAGAAAAAGTAAAAATATTGCCTTTTGCATAAAATTTTCTTTAACTAAAAATTAAAAAATCTTTGTATAAAAAAATTATTTAAAAATTCTAAGAAGTCTAGCAAACATAACTAAAATTTCAGAGATAAAAAAAAGAATTCTGCCAAAAACCTCTGAAAAAGAAGAAAGTACTTTAGAAGAAGAAACTATTTTTTCAAATTCTGTAAATTTGCCAAAAAGCTGAAAGCCTCTAAATAAGTAAAGCTCTTCTAAAAGACCAAGAAGCTCAAAGGTTCTAATACCTCTTGAAAATAGTCCGATAGGTAATATTGCCACTATAGCAAGCCAGTTTTGCTTAATAAATAGAGCTTTGTTAGATGCTTTAATAAAACCTGCAGCTAATTCTACAATTAATATACCTAATGCTATTACTTCTGCTACAAACTGAGAGTACAGATAACTTTGCGATGTTATAGGCTTTAGAATGTGAAAATGCCACAATAATTCCATAAGACCTATAAAAATTAAGGTAAGAAGAGCAGCCAAAATAGAAAGGCTCCAGAAAAAATAGGATAATTTTTTATAATAAAATATTTTGGAATTTTTTTTCTCATTAAAAAACTCTTCTAAATTAATTTGTTTGTAAGCTGAAACTACAGTGGTGGTTTTCTTCTTTTTCTTTTTAGCCTTAGTTTTATTTTTAGAGTATTTTTTCTTGTTTTCCACAAGATAAAAATAAAGAAAAAGCTTAATATAATTTACTAATTAATATGTATGAGAGAAGGATGGAAAAAGAAAAAGAGCTTAGTGAATTTGAAACAGAAGTATTATATCTTTTAGATGTTAATTGTAGGGAGAAAGTAACCAAGCTAGCTAAAAAACTCGGAACAACTCCCCAAAGATTAGAATATACAATAAATAAGTTGGAAAAGGATGGAGTTATAATTAGATATATGGCGGTTGTAGATTATTCTAAGCTAGGGCCCTATAACTATTATGTTTATGCAATAAAATTTAAGTTAATTAGTAAAAAAGAGCTAATACAAAAATTTCGACAAATTACAAATGAAAAGGCGTGTACTTTTTTATTTCACCTTCAAGGAGAGATTGATTGTTTAATAGGCACATTAGGAAGAGATGCGCACGAAGCAGAACAGAACATGGATGAACTTTTACAAAGGTTTGAAGGCCAAATAAAATATAAAAAACTCATGATTTTTACAAGAATACATAATCAATATCGTAATTACTTATTAAATTCTATTTCAGATGTTAAAAAAATCTCCAATCTAATAATAAATAAACCAAAAAATGTAATCGAGCTGATGGGGGTAAGACAAAAGATAGAAAAAATAGACCAAGAAGAAGAAAAAATCATAAAACTTTTAAGTATGAACGGAAGAATGAAAGTTGTAGATATAGCAAAAAAGTTGCAATTAACCCCTGAAACTGTCTGGTATAAAATAAAAAATCTTGAAAAAAGAAAGATAATAATTGCTTATGATCTTCATCTTCAGCCAAATAGATACAACCATAAACTTTGTTTCCTTGAAATCTATATAAAAGATGCTAAAAAACTTTACACTCAAGAGATAGTAAATTTTCTTAAAACCTCTAATATAGTCTATAAAATAATAGAATTGATGGGAAATGATTTTATATTATCCATGCTGGTTTTTCAAAAAGAGGAACAAAAAGAGGAGCTAATAGAAAAAATTATAGATAAATTTAAGACAAAGATAGAAGATATTAAACTACATCCGACTCTCTATGTGTATAAAATACAGTACTATTTTGGTGAATAAATTTTTATTCTAAATATTCAGTAAGTTTTAGAAGAATTGGTCTTCCACTTTTATTTACAAAACAGCTAAAAGCTCCCTTCCCATTTGGAAAAATGAAAGGTACTCTATCTCCTTTTGATAAAGAGTAGAGAACCTTATTTTTATATTTCCATACCATTGGCTCAATAACCCCAGTTGGTGTTTTTCCACCCTTGTCATAATAAACCATCAGTGAATTAAAAGCAGGGGAAATTCGTCTAGAGCCTAAATTGAAACCACCCAGATGTTCTACGTACGCTTTTTTTATTCCAGACTTATCTAATAAAGCAGATTGAGAGGAAGGCAACAGAAGCACAAATCTAATTCTTGGAATGCTCTCTTCCTTCTTTAACTGGATATGAGCCTGATTTCCCCTTTCAATAATCAAAACATTTTTTCCAAATGGTTCTTTTTCAGATGGTTCAACAAACTCTCCATAGTGTGCTTTAATAATATCAACTATTTTTTTATCTTGTAGATGATCAAAAATATTTGGTGAGATTAAAATCTCTTCTTCTTTTAAGTATTTAGAAATTTCTAAAGATTTGAATAAATTTATTGCCTCTGCTAAAACTCGCTGTTTTGGATAAAACATTATATTTAAATTTGGATAAAGATTTTTTATGCTCTCTAACTCTTTAGAAGAGAGAGTGGTGTAAAGAAGTACAAACCTTGGTGGATTTAACAATTTGTTTGCACTGTCTAAAACTGTTAAGAAACTTCTGTTTTTGTCTTTTAAAAGAGATTCTGAAACTAAGACTTTTTCAGATAGAAAACAAATTTTAATATCTTTATAATTACCAAAAAGGTAGGAAGCTTCTAAAAATGAATCAACTTTCATTAGCTCTACATCCTGGAGTTCTTTATAAGAGAGATAATGAAGAAGCTTGGAAGAAAAGATGCTTGAGAAAGTTTGATCTGCATCAACAACTAATAATCTGAATTTTATTTGGCTTTTTCTTTCTTTTTCTGGCCTATTTAAAAGATCATAAACATAAAGACATAATTCGTTAGTTGGTTCTCTTTCACTTTTTAGATAGATAGTACTTAACCAAGGTTGGATTATATAGGGAGGAAAAAAGGAAAAAACAAGGGCGATTTTTTTCTTTATATCTAAAGAAATAGACTCGTCTTCAGTTAAATAAGCAAGCGAATCAAAATATTTTTTATACCATTCTGGAGATAGAACCCTTCCCTTCTTTATATTATTAAATAAGATATTTAGACCTACTCTTAATCTTTCAGAAAATAATGAATGGTCTAAATTAGGAGATCTAGTAAACAGCTCTAATACTTTACTCTTTAGAGAATCTGACTTATTAAAAAATCTTTCTAAAATAGAATAATATATTGCTTTACCTAAGTTAGCTGGACTGAAATATTGAGGATCTGAAAAAGCAAAGTCCAATACTTCTTCAAAATTTCCCTTTTCTAATATTTCTAATTTTGCTGCATAAAAGTTTGAATCTTTAGAAATAGAACTGAATATTGTTTGGGCTAATTTTAGTTTATCTTCTTTGGAAATATCCTCTCTTAAGCTAAAATTAATTAAATTAGTTCCTGCAATCACTCTAACCTGATTAGATGAAGAATTTAAAAGTTTAGAAATATTAATAGCATCTTCTATTGTTCCGTTTCTAGCTAAATAAATAGTAGAATATCTTAAATAAGATAATTCATAAAAGGATGCTTGAGAAAAATCTATTGAAGAGTATTTATCAAAAAGTTCTCTCATTTTCTTAAAAACAACCTCTTCTGTACAATCTTTTAATACATCAAAAACATAGTCATAAACTAAATTTGGCTTTCCAAATTCTTGTGTAAAAAATTCGATTGCTTTTTCATCTTTATTTTTAACAATTTTAATACCTAAAGCAGCTGCGGTGCAGGGAATATGAAGCTTTATCTTTTTATCAGTAATTTTCATCAGTTCTAAAAGCATTGGGGCAGACTTATAGCCTAACTCAACTATTTTATCACAAAGCTGTGGGTCTTTTTCAAATATCTTATTTCCTACTTGTAAAATTTTCTCTTTTGCTTGAGCTAAAAAAGTTTGTTCTGCTTCTGTTGATGAAAATGATGAAACCAACGGCTCAAAATTCTTTTTAAATACATTTTGATTTATCAAACCACAGCCGCTAGCTTGACTCTCATTTATAGTCTGATTTATTTTTCTTTTTGCCATAAAAAACCCACCTCTTTTTTTAAATCCACACCACACTGCCTTTACTAATTCTATTTAATTGGTTGAAAGAGATATAAAAAGTTTTCTATCAAAAATTTAAAATTTTGGCAATAGTAAAAACCTATCAGTACTCCAGATTTTCATCATTGTTCAGAAAACCTGCATATCTTCATCTAATTATAAAGTAAACCACAAAATTTAAAAATGGGATCGTAGGGATTTGAACCCTAACATGCAGGTTTCTTATTTATAGTAAAATCTGGAGCCTGCCGCGCTGCCAGGTTACGCCACGACCCCACAATAGAAATATTGAACGAAAAATTAAATAAATCTCACTTCTTTTTTCCACTAATAAAAAAGAAGCTTTTTTTTGTTAGTATAGTACTTAGCTGCCAGAAAAATATATCTAATGCTTTTAATTTTATTTTTGGATAGAGCCTAAATGGTTTTATGTTTGCTTGTTTAAACCAGTCCAAAATTTCTTCTATTGTGTGATAAGACTCAAATGGTACAGCATATTTGTCTGCTAATAAAACCAGGGCTGTTTTAGTTTTAGGTTTATAGATTTTAACTAAAAAATTTACAATATTAGCTGGTGTTCTAAAAATTAATTTTAATAAAAATCGAATAAAACGAATATAAAGTCTACCATAGTAGTTGTATAAGCCTAAAACAATCACTCCATTTTTTTTTAAATAAGAACAAAGCTTTAGAAAATTATTTTTTGCTTCTGGAGTATGATGTAGCGAGCCAATACACAAAATTAGATCGTACTTTTTCTTAGTTTTAAATTCTTCAAACGAATTGATAAAAAAATTTACTTTTAGGCCCAATTTTTTTGCAACTTTTTTTGCAATAGAAATGGAAGAGTCTGAAAAATCAAACGCATCAACCTTTGCTCCAAAATAAGCTAAAAATAGGGCTTTTTCTCCTGTTCCACACCCAGCATCTAATACATTTAATTTTGAAAGAGAGGCATAGGTTTTATTAGAGCAAAATAGAATTTGTTCCATTATTTTTTTATGTTTAGCTCTAAACAGATCAGCTACTTTTTCAATAGATTGGGAGGGATAAGGATAAGTTGAATAAAACCTCTGAACCTTTTCTTTTAGCATCTACAAAATGAGGTTTAAAAAAATTTAAAAAAATATTGTAACAAAGAATTAAAAACTTTTTATAAGAGCTAAAACTAAATCCAAAAGTTTTATATATTTAACTTTTCTTTACTATATTTGGTGAGAGTTATGCATGAGCAAATGAATAAAGAGCTATTAGAACTGGTAAATCAGCAAATAAATAAAGAGCTAGAGTCTGCTTATATTTATTTTGCAGCATCAGCAATTTGCCAAAATTGGCAATATAGAGGTTTTGCTTCCTGGCTTGAAATTCAAGCAAAGGAGGAACTAGAGCATGCAAAAAAATTCTACCAACATTTAATAGATAGAAATATTGCAGTAGAGTTCTATGATATAAAAAAGCCAAAAATGAATCCAAAAAATTTGGAAGAAATATTTAAAATTGCTTATGAACATGAACAGTATATTTCTAAATCAATTAGAGAACTTGGCAAAAAGGCAGAGGAAAAAGGAGATAGAGCAATAATTCCACTTCTAGATTGGTTTGAAGAAGAACAAATCGAAGAAGAAAAAATTACCTATGAAATTTATTACAAGCTAAAGGAAGCAAAGAACGACCAGCAGATTTTACTATTCTTAGATAAATACTATGGAAAGAGAAAAGAAAAAGAGGAAGAAGAAAAATAAAAAAATATGGTGAAAATATGCAGGATCCAGAATTAGAAAAAATTAAGGCTCTAAAAATTCAGCAGCTAAAAAGCTCTTTAGCAAACTCTCAAAATAAGGAACAGAATAAGAAAATAAAAATCCAAGTTTATAGCACTCCGACTTGTCCCTATTGCTACATGGTAAAACAATATTTAAAATCAAAAGGAGTAGAATTTGAAGATATCGATGTTTCAAAAAATATTGAAGCAGCTAGATATATGGTTTCACAAACAGGGCAGCTTGGGGTTCCGCAAATAAATATAGGTGGACAGTGGATTATTGGTTTTGATAAAGCAAAGCTTGATTATTTTTTAGGCTTGGATGACTAGTACAGCTTAACAAATTTTAAATATTAAAATAATAATACAAATATGAATTATTACAAATTTTTAGAGCATAGTGCAGACATAAAAATAAAGGGAGTTGGCAGAAATTTTAAACAGGCACTAAGCCAAGTATTTTATGCTGTTAGAAAGTTTTTAACCTCTAAAAATAATTTTAAAATTAAAAAAAGTTCTCTTCAAAAAATTAAAATAAAAGAAAAAGGTGAGAATGAAAAAGAGCTTGTTTTTAATTTTTTTGTAGCTTTGATAGCAGAATGCGATATTAGACAGAGTTTACCAATATATCTAAAGATAAAAAAGTATCAACCAAAAAAATATGAGATTGAAGCTGAGGTGTATTTAAGTAATAAGATAAAACAAAAGGACCAGATTAAGGCAGTTACTTATCATGATTTAGAAGTAAAAAAACAAAAATCCAAAATAAGTATAACTATTATTTTTGATGTTTAGATAGATATTTGTTTTCAAAAGGAAGACGTACATAATAGACCTCATCTTCATCTTTTACTACAACTGGCCCATTTTGTAAAGAAAATAGGTTTACTTCAAATACTCCTTTTTGAATCTGCCTTATATTTTCTACTTCATCTTTATCGAATATAACTAGCTGGCTATCTCTTGCCAACAAAATGGACTCAAAGTTTTTTTCTTCAGCTTCATTTTCTTTAGATTCTTTAAGATCAGCATTTAATTTTTGTTCTACTTTAGCTAAAGAAGAATCTTTAGAAGAATTATAAAAATCCTCTGCTGGATTTAAAAAAGACTTATCTGATTGAGAGCTTATATTGTTAGAATTTTTATAAATAAAAATCTTTGAGCCACAGCTACAGCCATTTTCAATTTCTTTTATATCATAAATTACTCTTTTACACTTTAGGCAAATGTGCATAAAAAAATTTTAAAACAAATAAAATAAAAAGCTTTGTTTTAGACAACTTTTTAAATTCTGCTTAAGTAAATAATGAATATGGATAAAAAGAAATTATTAGTTGCATTAGTTATAGTGCTTATAATATTTGGGCTGGCTCTATATTATGAGAACACTACAACAGACCCAAATAAGTTTTTGAATAATTTATATAATTCAAAAAAAACAGCGATTATAATGGATGTTAGCCAATCTCCTAAACAACAGATAACAAGTGCAATAATGCAATGTGGAGTGAATTTAATTTCAGGTGGATTTTATGCTCAAACTGGAAAAGAATTAGAAGTATATGCCTGTGACAAAAATGGCTGTTTACAAACAAAAATAACTGACCAGGTAGATAAAATAGTAAATTCCACAAATAATACTTTAATTAGTATGGATCAGGTTCTTGCTCAAATCAAAAATATCCCATATATTTATATAAAGTATGGACCAGAGCAAAAATTTCTAACCTATCCAAATTATTTAGAGATAATTATAAATGAGCAAAGTGATCCTAAAAATTGCCAACTAAAACTAAAAACAGAATAAGCTAATAAGCTAGAATAAGCTAAAGCTAATAAGAATATCTTAAAAAGGCCCCAATTCCATAAAAGGATTCTAAAAACTGCTTCCCTTCAGGAGTGTCAGAAGATATAAAAAAGATTTCACAGCCAGCAGCCTCGCCTAATTCTAAAAGCTCATCTAACAAATCTTTTTCTTCTATTACTGCCAGAGCCTTTCCATTAAAAGTTGAAGGTTTTGGCTCTGTTGCTGGTTTATTTATCCAAATTTCCTCATTACTTTCAATAATTTTACAGTGATATCTCTTCCAGTTTAAAGAAGAGGAAAGCAACAGCCTAGAAACATTTTTGTTTAGTAGTGCTTCTCTTACAGCAGCTTCTCCATAACAGCTAATTTGCCATTTACAACTTCTTTTATAAATTGATCTACTATTTTCTTTTCTTTTATATATTCTTGTTCTGCTAAAATATCTTGAGATTTTAGCAAAGCCTCCCTAATTCCTTGCTCGTCAGTATAACCAGTATCAACAACTCCTAAAATTTTAATTTGATAGTTAAATGGAGCCAATTTTAAAAAATCATCTTTTGCTGGCCCAGGCCCTGCAACAATTACTCCTTTGATAGAGCTCGATACAAAATATTTATCCATCGCTAGCCCTATTCTTTTATAATAGTATTCTATTTGCTCTTCGATCAACCTGGAAAATCTTGCAGCAGATTGCCCTCCTTTTCTAATCTTTGAATGAGCTGTTGAATGTAGCCTATCCAATATTTTAAAATTTGTTCCTCGCACAGTTGCTATGGTGCATTCTCTTCCATCTAAAACTACTATACCATAAGTATCTTTTATATTTAAAATATCTTCTAAAGGCTCTAAAAAAAATGACGAGTCACAGCGATAGATATTTACTTTTATTGGCTCTGGCGGAATTATAGCAAAAAGCTCTATAGTACTTACTGCTGGATTTGGCGAGATATCCCCACAAAATATTGCCAAGCCATTTTCTGGAGCAATGGGTGGAACTGTCTTTAGATATTGCAAAATTTTTTCCAATGAATCAGTAACACTTTTTCTTGTAGATTTTGACTTTATGTTAGAAGCTTGGCCTGCTTCTTCTCTTAATTTTGAAACAAAAAGATGAATCTGAGCTTTAGATGGAATATAAACTGAGATTAGCTCTGTTCCCTTGCCTTTTATTGATCTTAAGAATTCAATTTGACGCTTTAGCTTAAAATGCTCCTTATTAAATTGCTCAGACATAAAAAAAACCTAAAACTAATAAAGAAAAGGAGGTTAAAAAAACTTCACTGAACCATCTTCAAAGGAATAATAGCCAACCACTATGTTTAGCTTACCCTTATTATAAAGATCAGAAATAATTTTGCTCTTTTTTAAAATTATAGCAGCAGTATTCTTTGCACTTTCTATTATTGCCTTTTCCTTTTCATAATTTGATTTTTTTGCAGCAGGTGCAATTGCTTTAACTATATATTTGATATTTCCCTCTTGGCTTTTGCCTCTACAGTCACAGCTAGCACAAACAGCACCACAAGATTGGTGAGCTAAAATAACAATCAAAGCTGAATGTAAATGCGCTGCCCCATATTCTAAAGAGCCCAAAATAGTTTTATCTACTGCTAAATTTCCTGCATTTCTAATTACAAAAAGCTCTCCTATATTTGTGTCAAAAATAAATTCTGGAACAACCCTTGAATCTGAACAAGATAGGATAATTGCAAATGGCTTTTGAAAACCTAAAAGCTCTTTTCTTTTACTATTAAAGTCTTTCTGCAACATAGTTCCTTGCACATATCTTTTATTTCCCTCTTTTAATAATTCCAATGCTTCTTGGCTAGATATAGTCTTTTCCATCAAACTCACCATTCTAATTCATTCTAATTAAATCTTAAACAAAAATATTTAAAGGGCTATCTCTTTTTTAGGATCAAAAAATAATTTTCTTGAAATGAAATAAAAGTCTTCTTCTTTTTCAGGTGGAGAAAGACTAATTGAAAGCTTATTTGCTGAACCTATTTCAAAAACATAAGAAGCTAAGGCAGTAATGGAATTTGCATCATTGCTCTTGGAAAGATTCTCTATTATGCTCTTAATATTTTCTCTAGCTGATTCCTCATTTAATAAAAAGTCTATTTTTTGTTGGCTGAGCTTATAGGGAAGTTGATTTATTTTTTCTTCTAGATTTTTGGCTGCTTTTAAAACCAAATACCCTTCATCATCTATATAGACTTTTTGCCTAAATAGAGCATGCCTTAGAGTTTTTCTTGTGTCATGGCTAGGATAGGAAATAAAGTCTAACAAAAATCTTTTTGTTTTTTCAGAAATAAATAACCCGCTTAGCTCTGCTTCATTAATAGCTGCTTTTACTTCAGCATGACCAAAAAACACACCTATTTTCCCATTCAAAAGCTTTGAATAAGAAGCTTCCAAAATTTTTCTTAAGATCGGTTTTTTGTCTCCAAAGACTTCTCTTAATTCATTATTTGCTATATGAATAGAGTATAAAGTTGAGATATAACCGCAGTTTGTGTGCGAAGAGCTAATTATTGCATCTAAATCTGAATTTAACAAATTTTTTATTTGATAGCTGTTTAAAGTCGAGCCAATTTCTTTTATATAATTATTTGGAATTAAAATATTTCTTATTCGAGCATCCACACAACCAATTTGTCTTAGTTTGCTAAAAGAAATAATGCTACTATAAATGTTTTCTTTTTCTAAACTTTCCAAGTGCTTGATTAATCTAAGAAAGAATTGCTCGTTTTTTGGAAGAATATCTTTTAGTTTATAAGAAATTTTGCAGTCCTCTTCCACTACATATAAAGAATTACTGTCTCTTATTAAAAACAGCTGCGATAATTGGAATTTTATGAAAAAATTCTTTCCCTTCTTTTAAAATCACATGCTTGTACCCATAATTATCCGAATAATGTTTAGCATCTTTTACATCCTGAACATATTTTAATCTTCTTAAATTTACTAAACCAACTGGATCGCTACATACGATATTTGCATCTCTAATCTTTTGCTCAAAGGAACAAATATCACAATTTTTTGTTTTATCTAATGATTCTACAGAAGATAAAAAGATAATGGCTTTTGGCAAATTATTATGAGTTATCATATAAGAAAAAGGAACAAAGTCATTAGTGTTTTTAATATCTTCGAAATTTTTTATATCAGAACAAACACCAAAATTTCCATATAAAACTCCTTCTCGTACTTCTACACCATTTCCAAAAATTATAGAAGGGTTCAGTTCTGTAGAAGAACAAGCAACAAACAATTCTGCTCTCTGTCCAGTAGTACAGCTCGTCCAAAAAGATTGCTCGTAATTTTCTAAAAATATATTAAACCACAAAGAACTAACCTGAGGAGGAATTTTAAGATCATTTTTAGAGCATTCTACAGCTTCTAAATACTTTTTATAAAAAAGATTTTTGTTATAAATATAGCCCTGAATTGCTCTACTTAAAATAAATTTATCTTCAAAAACTGTTTTTAGCTTAGAGATTACTTCTTCTTGGTTTGAGTTAGGCATATATTTTCTTGTTATTTCTTTCCCTACACTTATACCGTCTCTAAAAATTTTCATTTAAACCACCAATCGACCTACTTTTAATTAACCTTTTATAGACTAATCGATTAGTAAAAATAATTTAATAAAAGAAAAATATAAAAAGCTAATTGTCTCTCTATTTTTTTATTGCTAAGTACAAGGCTATAAAAACAGCTACTAAAAGTATAAAGCTAATTAAAAGGTCTTCCAGAATAGAAAGCTGGGTTGGAGAAGGAGTTGGATTTAACAAAAATCTTGAAGACTGATTGGAAATAACAAATTCATCCAAATTCGTTAGAAAGGTTTCCTGAGCTTCTGCTAACAAAAATGCAGAATAGCTAGCTGGATAATCTTCAGGATTTTTTGCAACAAAATAAAGATACTGCCCTTGGCTCTGATATAAATTTGCCCAAAAACCAGAATAATTCTTTTGTGCTAATTTTTCAATTTGTTTTATAACCTGCTCTTTTTCTGTTTTTGTTTTTTCAAAGCTAATAACTGAAGAGCTATAGGCGAGATCAAAAAAAGAGGCTGCATATTTTTTTTCTTCTTTTGCTCTTTTGGCATAGTCTAAATGAAGGGCTGCATCATCAAAACCATCAGCAGAATTGTTGTCTAAAAAGGAGGAGATAATTTTACTATTAGCATCAATTTCTTTTTCTAAAAGGGTGAGATTGAGTGGTGTTTTTTGCTCTATTTGAGAGGAAATTTTAGCAAGTTCCACTGCTGCTAAACACCAACTTTGAGCACTATAAATCTCTCGCAAAAATAAGTATTTATCTTCTAAAGAATTAATTAAAGAGGTACTATTTTTGAGTTTTTCAAATTTTGTTTTTGCCCAAATATAGCGTGCCTGAGAGCCAGCCATAAATTCAAAATTTTCTTTTGTTAATAAAACACTATCAAATTGACTATAGCTGTTTAAACAGCTTTCAACCTCTTTAAATTCTTCTTCTAAATTTGGATTAAGTAATGATGCCTGCTTAAGAAGTTTTGCATCCATCAAATCTAAAAATGCATTATTGGCAGCGCTATAAAAGTAGCCTTTTTCTATTAAGAAATTATTTAGCTTTGTTCTTTTTTTAAAATAGTCTATATAACTTTCTAATTCTTGATTTTTAAAAGAAGAATAGTTAGAAATTGTTTGCTCTAAGCGTTGATTTATTTTTGTAGCAATTGGCTGAAAGTATAACTCTGATTCTATTGGCTTTCTATATGGGAGGCCAGTAGGTATATTTACTTCTAAAGATGAAGGAGTTGGAGAATAAGACTTATTTAAAAAAAGATAAGAATAAGCCTGCTCAAAATTTTTTACTTCTAAAACAGAGATATTTTTTTCAATTGAAGAAAGAATTAGGCGCTCATAAAAATAAAGTGGAGGAGTGATTATAGTAGTGATGTTTTTGTTTGAATTTGCTGCTTTTATTTTGTCTATTACCCCTCCCACTGGCCCCACCAAACCATTGGAAAAGATTTCTCCAGTAACTATTGCCCAAGAAGGGTAGGAAACATTATTTAAAGCTGCTGCTGTTGCTAGAGCTATTGCTAAACTTGCAGAAGGGCCATCTACTAAATTAGAGTTTTCTATTGGATAAAAATATAAAAAAACATCACAATCTTTTAGTTTGATTGAAGAATTTGAAAAAGCATATTCTACTGCCCTTACAGTGGACTGTTGAGTGAGAAGCCCAACCAAAGGAGAGGTAGAAACATAGATATTTCCATTTCCTGGCTGGAGCCAAAGCTTTATTTTTACAATCTGGCTAGCAGTTGGCTTTAATACAGCTGGAACAAAAAATTCTACTTCGTTTTTCGGGCAAGAAGCAAGAGCTAGAGAATAAAATAAAAGTAAAACAAATAAAACTTTTGAAATTTTGAGCATAAAGAAATTAAAGATGGTATTTTTTAAAAATCTATTTGATAGATTAAATTTATAAAATTATTAAATTAAATATAATTATGCTAAAGAGCATTATTAATTTTTTAAGAAGACTTTTTTTTAAGAAGAACAAGGTAAGGATTGGATTTTTTGGAGCTACAAACGTTGGAAAGACTACTTTAGCAAATCGAATAAGTATGGACCTAACTGGACAAATTGTTGGGAACGTCTCGCCAATACCTCATGAAACAAGAACTGTACAAATTAAAAATAATGTTGAACTAAAATCAGGTCCTTATAGTTTAGTTATGAATATTTTAGATATGCCCGGCATAGCAGTAAAAGTAGATTATAGAGATTTTATGGAATATGGTTTATCAAAAAAAGAGGCTCAACAAAGAGCAAAGGAAGCAACAAGAGGAATTATTGAAGCAATAAAAACCCTCGATGAAATAGATGCTGCATTAATTATTATGGATGCAACAGAAGAACCATATAATCAGATAAATGTAACTTTAATAGGAAATTTGGAAGCAAAAAATATTCCATTTATTATAGTTGCAAATAAAATTGATTTGCCTGATGCTAATCCACAAAAAATACGAGATACTTTTCCAAACTATCCAATTGTTGAAGTCTCAGCTGCAACTGGACAGAATATTGAAATGCTTTATGATGAGTTGGCAGTTCAATTTCTCTAATTTTCAATTTTTTAATTATAAGAGTTTAGTGCATCAGCTATAGCACAGCTTTCAAACCCATTTTTATTATTTTGATAAAGGGCCTTCTTTTCATAGATTATATTGAAAGTTAAACTCTCGCTTGCAGCTGGCTTTAGCTCGAAAATAGGATTACCTATAAGAAAAGCAGAACATTCTAATTTATCAGTATTTTTACCATCGACAAGGCAGCTGTCTTTACCTAATTCTACTAAGAAAACATCTTTTTTGAAATTATTTTTAAATACTCCTGCAACTTTGGCTGCACAAGCTTTAGCTGGAGCATAACTATCAGCTAAATTACTACTGTCTAAAACAACGTATAGTTTTTGGTGTGCTAACACTGTGTGAATAAAATCTGAAAGCCTTGCGCTCTTTTGGGCAGAATCTAATGAAAAGTAAAATGCAACTGAGCTAACAATTACAAAAAATAAAAATACTAAAAATGAAACAAGCCACAAAGTTGCAATATTTTTCTTTTTAAATAAGTGCTTGTATTTTATTACAATTCCAAAAAATACTATAGAAAAGGTTGAGATTATTGCAAGGTCAATTAGCAATAAAGTAATTGGTGGAATAAACGGAGCAAAGGATTTTTTAGCTGAAGGATCAAATATTGCCAAAGAATCAGCTAAAGCAAAAAATGCTGCAGTTGAGCCCTGGCCAAATTTTTCTGTTGCTACATCCAAAAGTGTTGGCTCGGATTCTTTTGAGGCCTCTTTTATTTTTAGTGCTAAAGCCTTGTATTTTTCAGCTCCTTCTTTATATTTTGCTGCTGACTGAGGAGGAAAATAGAGAGTGTCCAAAGCTTGTTTTTGTTGAGAGAAATTTAAGTATTTTATTTGGTCTTCTTTTGAAGAAGAAAGCGAGTATTTTAAATAATTAAGAGCGTTGGCAGCATTTTGTTTTTCTTTTAAATGAGCTAAATACTGCTCCAGAGAAGAATTTAGCTCTTTTTGCAGTTTTGGCGCAAGAGTAGAGATTTGATCTAACTCCTGCTCTAAAAACTTTTCATCCATAGTGGAGATTTTATTTTCTATTGTAGACCAAGAAGAGCTAAACCTTTTATAAACATCAACAAATGAGCTATCTGCAAGATATTGGCTATAATTTTGTGATTTTTGGTATAAATCCAAATATTTTGTTTTTAGTTCTTCCCATCGTGGCTTGAGGCTCAAAATCTTTTGTTTGGCTTTAAAGTAAGCTATTCTCTCGGCACTGTTGCTAAGGAGAATATTTACTGTTGCTTCAAATTCTTTTAATGGGCCTAAATTCGAGTTATATTTTTCTATTATGGCCTTTGCAGAAGAAAGAGCCTCAAAATCAAATTTTGGACTAAAACACACTCCTATTGAATTTGGATTTTCTTTATTAGCCATTAGATTAGAATTTTGAATTGCTTTTGCTGCAGATTTAGCCTGTTCAATATTTTTTAAAATAGAGGAATAAGTTTCGGCTGCATTTTTTATGCTTAAATTATTTGGAGAAGAAAGTAGAGAACCTATAGCCTCATCCAATGCTAAAAGAGAAGTAGAGTAGTCATATACTGCTGGGCCTAATAAATAAGGATCACAATCTCCAGCGCCACCAGAAGTTGCAAATAGAGCACAAACAACATTTGCAGTTAAAAAGCAGCTTTGCTGGCTATTGCAGGGGTTTGATTCTATCCCCACTGATTGTTTGCACCATTTTTCTGTACCATATTGAGAGTTTATTGGAGAGACTTGAGAGAGGGGCAAATCTCTGCTTTTGTTAAATGCTTTAATCTTTTCTAAAAAGGCGTTTTTATCTTCTTCAGCCAATAAAACATCTTTTGAATAAAACGATTCTAAAATTTGTTTTATAGAATTTGAATCATTAATTATATTTCCGGCCTGATCTACCAGAAGGATTGGAATATTGTTAGAGTAATAAAGAGAATAAGAAAGAGAGCCTAATTGGATTTTTTGCTCTTTAATGCTGCTGAGGTTTTCATTAGAATACAAAAAATCTGAGATGTTAAAAGCAAAGGCCAGGCTTAGCAAAACAATTGAAAATAAATAAAATTTTTTCATAGAAAAAATATAAAAAGAAATATTTAAATAGATTTGCCTAAATTTTCAAATTTTAAAAAACTCGAATTTTAAAAAAAAGAAAAAAGAAAAAAAAGAAAAAAATTTTGGGTAGCTGCTTTGGCTGTTAACTTATTTAGTTAACAGTTAGCTTGCTTATGAACTCGTTAGCTGCTTGCATGGTGTCGGCAGCAGTCTTACCAGCAACAACGATCTTGTTGCCAATGGCTTTGACATAAACGTTTGTTACATCAAAGTCCACTGGGCTGTTTGCCAACACTGCAGCAGTAGCAGAGTTCACAAGTGGACCACCCACTAGTATCTGTACTCCACCAAAGGCACCTGCATCTCTGTCAGAGATAACAAGGTTTGTGCCCTTGACGTCGTAAGGTACTACTGCCTGCACAGTTGCAGCATTGTCTGGCATAATCTTTGCAGATACTCCAGACATGTCTACTGTACAGGTTGGAGTAGCTCCACCAGCTACTTTACAGGTTCCAACGCTGGTCTGAATTTCCTTGACTTTAAGTTTCACTCCATTGTCTAGTGTCTTGGTGTCTCCTTCTTTTGCTTCCCATACCTCTCCGGCTTCAGCCAAAGCTGCATCTGCATATGAGAAGGTAAAGGTTGGCTCACCAATTTTCTTAGCTACAGCAAAGGAGAAGGATGTTCCATCATAGCTGCCAAAGGTTGAGCCTCTTTCAGTATAGAAAAGTGGTTCTATTGCACTCCAACTGGAGATTGCACCTGACAGAGTTGCACCTTTTTCGGTAGTTCCTGCATAGTAAATTTTGTCTGAAGTTGTACCAGTTGGCTCAAATTTGTAGGAATTTCCTACTTTGTAAAGTGGGAAGTAAACTGTAACTGGATAGTGAGAAATGGTGTCATATTTTCCAGCATCTTCCTGGAATGCAATTGCTACACCGTGTAACCAGTCAGAAGAAGAGATTGATGGAATTCCTGTAACATCGTTGTCTGGATTACCACCACCACCAGGTGA
>JAOAJF010000012.1 GCA_026414325.1 Microcaldota archaeon | reverse complement strand
CATTTTAGCATCATCAAATAGGATAATTCATAAGCTTCTTTTACATCTAAAATAGTAGTTTCCTGTGGCATGTTTATAGTCTTTGAAATGGACCCACTAATAAAGGGCTGAACTGCTGCCATCATTTTTATATGCGCTTTATAGTGTATTGCTCTGGTTCCTTTTTTGCCACACTTAGAAGCACAATCAAAAATTGGATAGTGTTCTACTTTAAGATGAGGAGCTCCTTCTATTGTCATTGTTCCACAAACATACTCGTTAGCCTTTTCTATTTCTTCTAAACTAAATCCTAAAAAGCTCAACAAATTAAAGTTTGGGTTTTCTAAATCTTTGTCGCTCACTCCTATTGATTTCAAAAAGTCCACGCCTAGTATATATTTATTAAAAGCATCCTTTATATCAAAAACATAGGGTAATTGTTTTTCAATTAAGTCGACCTTTTCATCTGTAAAACCTTTTTCTTTTAGTTTCTCTCTATTTATTGTCGGACAGCCAGCTAATGTGCCATGGCCCTTACAATAATTTTCAATCTCATCTATTTGAGCTTTGGTATAACCAAGTCTTTTTAGAGCTTTTTTTACTGATTGATTAACTATTTTAAAGTAGCCACCGCCAGCCAACTTTTTAAATTTAACAATCGCATAATCTGGTTCAATTCCAGTTGTATCACAATCCATTAGCAGACCTATAGTTCCAGTTGGTGCAATAACACTTACATGCGCATTTCTAAATCCATATTTTTGTCCAAGCTCTAAGGCTCTGTCCCAGACTTCTCTAGCTTCTTTTAAGAGATAACTTGGAGCATATTTTTCATCAATTCCCATGGGGGTAATTGTAAGTTCTTCATACTCACTTTTATCAACATTATATGCTGCTCTTCTATGATTTCTAATAACTCGCAGCATATGTTCTTTGTTTCTTTCATAAGCTTCAAATGGCCCAAGATGCATCGCAAGCTCTGCACTTGTTTCATATGCCTTTCCAGTAAGAATAGAAGTTATAGCACCTGCTATCGCTAATGCTTCTGGAGAGTCATAAGCAATACCCATAATCATAAGCAGGCTTCCTAAATTCGCATAACCAAGACCCAAAGTTCTATACATATATGATCTTTTAGCAATTTCTTTTGAAGGATAGCCTGCCATTAAAACTGAGATTTCTAAAACTATTGTCCATAATCTAACGGCATGAGTAAATTCTTTTACCTTTATTATTCCAGTTTCTTCATCTAAAAACTTTACTAAGTTTAAAGAGGCCAAATTACAAGCAGTATCATCCAAAAACATATATTCTGAACAAGGATTTGAGGCATTTATTCTACCATCATTTAGACAGGTGTTCCATTCATTTATAGTATCATCAAATTGTAGACCAGGATCAGCACAATTCCAAGCAGCAAAGGCTATTTGATCCCAAAGCTTTCTTGCTTTTACTTCCTTTGCTACTTTTCCATCTGTTCTTCTAATAAGCTGCCAATTTTCATCTGCTTTTAATGCATTCATAAAAGCATGGCTTACTCTTACTGAGTTATTAGAATTTTGTCCAGAAACTGTTAAATATGCCTCTCCTTCATAATTCAAATCATAGCTTGGCATGTCAAATTTATTTACACCTTGTTGAACTAGAGAAAGAACTCTCAATATATAATTTATTGGAACACTACAAGCAAGGGATTCTGCAACTGCTTGTTTTAATCTTTTGTTAGTTTTAAAATCAGTAGTGTTTTCCTCTCTTGCTACTTGCATTATTTTGTTAAGTGTTTTTTTCATACTATTTGCTCCACTATACAAAGCCGCTACTTTTTTTTCCTCCTCCATCTTCCAATTTATAAATTCCTCTATATCTGGATGGTCAATATTTACTATTACCATTTTTGCAGCTCTTCTAGTTGTTCCACCAGATTTTATAGATCCTGCAGCTCTATCGTATATTTTTAAAAAAGACATCAAACCAGAGGATTTTCCTCCACCAGAAAGTGGCTCACCTGCAGCTCTTAGAACAGAAAAATTAGTTCCTGTTCCTGAACCATATTTAAACAGCCTTGCCTCTCTCAAAAGTAAATCAAATATTCCACCCTCGTTTACTAAATCGTCTTTAAGTGATTGAATAAAACATGCATGAAGCTGCGGATGAGTGTAAGCATCTTCACAAGGTTTTACTTCTTTTGTTTTCGGATCAACATAATAATGGCCCTGTGCAGTTCCTTTTATTCCATAACAGTGAGCAAGTCCATTATTAAACCATTGAGGAGAGTTAGGTGCTGCCATTTGATTTAATAGCATATATATTATCTCGTCTTCAAAGGCCTCTGCATCCTCTTCAGAAGCAAAATAGCCGTATTTTTCTCCCCATGCTCTCCAAGTAGATGCAAGTCTTTTTACTACTTGTTTTATTGAAGTTTCTGGGCCTAAAACAGGTTGCTTTGTTTGAGGGTCTATTTTTATTTTTCCATCTTTATCTCGCTGTGGAACTTGGGTTTTTCTAAAATATTTTTGAGCTAAAATATCTGTTGCTACTTGAGACCAGCCTTTTGGAATCTCTATATTTTCCATTTCATAAACTATTGAGCCATCGACATCTCTTATAATAGAACTTCTAATTTCATATTCGAACATAGAAAAAACATCTTGATCTGCTTTTGTAAAAACTCGCTCTATTTTTAAACCATTTGTCTGTCTTACAAAAGAAGTTTGTTTTGTTTTTTCTTGTGCTTCATCCATTTTTCTCCCTCCCAAAAAGACGTGCATTTTTTTAAAACAAATAAAATTTATAAACATATTTTTTTTTCTTCATAATTTTTCATTTTTCTACATTTTTTATTTTGGAAATTTCGTTTTTTGTCTTTTAAAAAATAAGATAAATATTTAAAATTCTCGTAATCTTAAGTATTCTATGGATATATATTCAAAGCTCGAGCTAATAAAAAGAGGAGGAATTTTAGAGATTTTAAGCCAAGAAGAGCTAATAAATCTATTAGAAACAAATTCAAAACCAAAGCACTATATAGGCTTTGAAATTTCTGGAAAAGTTCATATAGGAACAGGTCTACTCACTGCTCTAAAAATAAAAGACTTTATGGCAGCAGGCATAAAAACTTCAATTTTTTTAGCAGATTATCATGCCTGGATAAATAACAAATTCGATGGAGATTTAGATAAAATACAAAAAGTTGCAGGTGGCTATTTTAAAGCAGCCTTTTTATCTTTGGGATTGGAGAATGTAGATTTTATTTTTGGCTCTAAATTGTACGAAGAATTTTCAAATCAATATTGGAAAAATGTACTTTTGATTTCTAAAGATACTACTTTAAACAGAATGCTTCGTTGTACTACTATTATGGGTAGAACACAGAAAGAAAATTTGGCTTCCTCTGCAATAATTTATCCAGCAATGCAGGTCTCAGATATGTGGGCTTTAGATATTGATATTGCTCATGCAGGAATGGATCAAAGAAAAGTACATGTGCTTGCAAGAGAATTAGCTCCAAAATACAAATATAAAAAAATAATAGCTATTCATACTAAACTAGTTCCTGGCTTAGGAGGAAAAAAGAAAATGCTTTATTCTGATGAAGATGAAGAAATGCTTGAAACAAAGATGTCCAAATCCAAACCAGAGTCCTGCATTTTCATTCATGATTCAGAAGAGGAGATAGCAAAAAAAATAAATAAAGCTGCTTGCCCACCAGCAGAGATAGATAACAATCCAATTTTAGATTATATTGAACTATTTGTGCTAAGAGATCGAGAATTTAAAATAGAACGAGACCTAAAATATGGCGGAGATATCTCTTATTCTTCAATTCAAGAATTAAAAAAAGATTATTCAGAAGGAAAAATTCATCCTCTGGATTTAAAAAAAGCATTAACTAAAGAATTAGTTAGAATGCTTGCACCTTCAAGAGAGTTTTTTAATAAAAATAAAAATTTATTAAGGGATTTATAATGGAAAAAGCAGCAGTAATTTCTACTGCACCTACAAACATTGCAATAATAAAATATTGGGGAAAAAAGCCAGAGTTTGAAAATTATTTTATTCCAACTAAATCAAGCGCATCTTTTACTGTAGATAAATTTTACACCACCACAAATTTAGAAGTAAAAAAAGGAAAATATCAAATTTTATTTGAATTAAACAATAAAAAAATTCTGCCTTCCAAAGAAGAATTTTTTTATATTTCAAATTTTTTTGAGCGATTAGCTAAGTTTATTCCACAATTAAAAAATTATTCTTATTCTATTAGTTCAGTTAATAATTTTCCAACAGCAGCTGGTTTTGCTTCTTCTGCCTCTGGTTTTGCAGCCCTAAGCCGTGCTCTGGCTTGCGCAATGAATATACTAGAGCCAAAAATTTTTGAAAAATTTTTTTCAACAGATGAAAAAATTTCAGCTATCGCAAGGCTCGGAAGCGGTTCAGCTGCTAGAAGTATCCCACAAAAAGGTGGGTTTGTTCTATGGAAAAGAGGCTTTGATTTTTTAGGGCCAAAACCAACAGATTTAGACCTACTTTTTTGTAGCTATGCTCACTCTCTTTTTGATTTTAACTTTTGGAAAGAATTAAAAATAATCTATTTGGCATTAGCAAAAAAAGAAAAGAAAATTAAAAGCAGGATAGGAATGCAACAAAGCCTTGCCACTTCTCCTTTTTACTCACAATGGGTAGAATACGAAGAAAAAATTCTTCTTCCTTCTTTGTTGGAGGCTATAAATTCAAAAAATTTTGAAAACTTTGCTAAAATAACTTCAGCAGCTTCTAACTCTTTGCATGCAATAATGTTAAGCACTTCTCCACCATTAATTTATTTAAATCAAAAGAGTTTAGCTGTAATTAACTTAATAGAAGAATTAAACAAAGAAGAAATTTTGGCAACCTACACTTTTGATGCTGGACCAAATCCAGTAATTTTTACCCTCCAGAAAAATGAAAAAAAAGTTTTAGATACAATCAAAAAAGTATGTCCTTCAAAAAACATTTTTATACAAAATATTGGACAAGGAAGTAGTTGCAACGTGAAATTATGATTATAGTGCCAGGAAAGATTCTATTTTATGGCCAATATGCTGTTTTAGAAAAAGGTTTTAGTGCTTTTTCTTTTGCTGTTTTAGATAAAAAGAAAAAAGGATTAGTGGCATCTTTCAAATACGGAAAACCAAGAATTATTTCAAAACAATTTGGCTTGGATTTTGAGCCAAAAAAATTTGATGTTTTAGTTTCTTTTCCCTATATATTTACAAAAAATTATTTAGAGAGCATAGGAAGATGGGAAAAAGATGTAGAAATTAAACTTTCAAATAGTCCAATGTTTGGCTCTAAAACTTCTAAATCAGGTTTAGGTAGTTCTGCAGCTGCTACAGTTGCAATAGTGAAAACACTTTTTAAAGCCCAAGGATTAGAACCTTCTGATCAATTAGAAATAATTAATAAAATTTCTCAATATAGCTACATAGCTTTTTCTAAAAAACTTGGTTCTGGTTATGATATTGCAACAGCAGCCTATTCTTCTTCAATAGAATACAAGAGATTTGATCCAACCTTTATAAATTTAGAAAAAATTTTTGATAAAAAATATTTTTTAAGTGTTTTAAAAAAGAAGTGGCCTGGAATGCAAATAAAGCCTTTTTCTGTTTCTAATTTTTCAGATATACTTTTTTTTAATATTTTAGGTGGATTTACTTCAACTATTTCAAATATCCAAGCTATCTTCAAAGTTAAAGAACAAGAGCCATCTTTTTATTTCGAACTTTTAAAAAAGCAAAATAAAGCAGAAAAAAAAGCAATATTCTACCTTAAAGAAAAAAATTATCTTTCAGTAAGGGAATATACTCACCAAGCAAGGCATTATTTAAATCTCCTCTCTTTAAAAGCAAAAAAGATTTCTCCTAGTTTTGATGAGATAGAAAGTCCTAAGCTAACTGCCCTTATTGACAAAGCAGAAAAAATTCAAGGAGTGATTGCAGGTCGCCCTCCAGGAGCTGGAGGCAAAGACGGAATAGCTTTTTTAGTAGAAAAAAATTTTTCTGATTCTAATAAAATAATTAAAATTGCTTCTTCTTTAGGTTTAAAATTAAAAGAAATAAATCTACACCTTCTTTAAAATTTTACTCAAACTTCTACTATAATTTTAAAAACTTTAGTTTATTTCTTTTTATTGGTTTAATATGCAATTTAAAAATAAGCCTGATGATGAGCTTCTAAACAAAAATTTTCAAACTTTAAACAAAAATGAAATAAAAGTTATACTTCTAATTTATCGACCAGAATATGAAAAAATTTTAAAACCTCAAGACTTTGAAGTAATCTTAGATTTCTTTTCTCAAATGCTGAAAGCCGGACAAACACTAAAAGATACACTTTGGTGGTTAGATCAATTCATGTTTCAAAAGACTGAATTTTTAGGATTAAAAAAACAAGAGCCACTTTTTATTAAGTTTTCTTTAAATGCAAAAGAGATGATTGCTTTAGTAAGAATGGCTTATTCTATAACTACTGACAAAAAATATGGAAAATATTTTAAAGAAAGAGCAAATGGCTATAAAGGAGGACTGATAAAATATTTTATTGACTCTACAAGAGGAGCGTTTGATAAGGCTATGGATGGAACAAGCGCTGGTTCTACTCAAATTCCGCGCTATCATAATTATACAAATATGGCAATTGATCCAAGATATTTTTTTATTTTAGCTGCCTGGAATGAAAAAACAGCAAAATTATCTAAAGATGAACTTCAAAACCTGTTTACTAAAATAGCTGGAGATAAACTAGAATAATTTTTTAATTCTTTTTTACTCTATAATTTTATGAGAAATTTTTTATTGGTAGCAAACGCAGCGAGGGAACATGCAATAGCAAAAGCTATCTTAAAAACAAAAAATGTTAGGCTTTTTTGTTTTGCAAATGCTTTAAATCCAGCTATAAAAGAGCTTTGTCTAAAGAGTGGAGGAGAATATAAAATAGGTAATATAGAAGATGGAGTTGCTATAGCCGAATGGGCAGTAGAAAAAAACATAGATTTAGCTTTTCCTTCTCCAGATGCAGTTTTAGCAGCAGGGGTAGTAGATGAGCTAGAAAAAAACAAAATTTTATGTGCAGCACCTACAAAAAAAGCTGCTAAAATAGAATGGGATAAAAATTTCTTACGAAGTTTAATGAGCAAATACTCCATTAAAGGCTATCCAAAATTTAAACATTTTTTTTCTGAAGAACAAATAGATGATTTTATAGACTCTTTAGGAGGCTCTGTGGCTATAAAGCCCTGTGGTCTGACTGGAGGGAAAGGAGTAAAAGTTGTTGGTTTTCAGCTAAAAGATGCAGCTGAAGCAAAAAATTATGCTCGAGAGGTGTTAAAAGACAAAATAGGAGGAGAACTAGGGGTATTAGTTGAAGAAAAATTAGAGGGAGAAGAATTTTCTTTAATGGCCTTTACTGATTCAAATACAGTGATAGGAATGCCAATGGTTCAGGACCACAAAAGAGCATATGAAGGAGATTTAGGTCCAAATACTGGGGGAATGGGCTCTTATTCTCATTCTTCTTTTGTTCTTCCTTTTTTGAAAAAATCAGATTATATTCAAGCTATGGAAATTTTAAAAAAGATTATCGAGGCTTTAAAAAAAGAATCTATTGAATACAAAGGAATAATCTATGGAGGTTTTATAGCTACAAAGAACGGTGTTTATTGCATTGAAACAAATTCAAGATTTGGAGATCCAGAAGTTATGAATGTATTAGCAGTTTTAAAAACACCTCTTTTTGAAATTTTAGATTCGATTGCAACAAAAACTTTATCTAGAAAAAAAATTTCTTGGGAAAAAAAAGCAACAGTAGTAAAATACCTAGTTCCTAAAGGCTATCCTCAAAAGGCTATAGATCCCTCCCCTATAACTATCGATTGGAATAAATTAAAAGAGGTAGAATTATTTTTTGGCTCTGTAGAAGAAAAAAATGGAGTTTTATATACCTCAAAAAGCAGAGCAATTGCACTTTTAGCCAAAGCCGAAACAATTGAGCAAGCAAGCCAAAAAATTGAGAATTCAATCTCTTCTATACAAGGACCTTTGTGGTATAGAAAAGATATTGGTTCTAAAGAGTTATTAGAAAAAAGATTTCAACATATGAAAGAAATAAGAAAAAAATGAGTTTTAGTTTTTATCACTCTTTTAAAAATTTTTTAAATAATTCTTCGGCTTTCTCTTTTGAAATATTTAGTTTAGATGCATTTTCAAATAAAAATTTAATTCCAAGCTCTTCTATATTTTGGTCTTTTTTATACTTTAAATTATTTAGTTTTTCAAATAAGCTTATTGCTTCTAAATTTTTATCAATCTCTACTATCATATCCTCCCTATTTATTTCAATGGCTGCTTCTATAGCTTGAGGACTTAAAGTTCCATTTAATTTAATTTTTACTATTGGTTTTTGGTAATTTTCTTTTGCTATTTTTTCTAATTCTTTTTCTATAGCCTCCTTAATTTCTTTTGTTGTTGCTTCTTTAAACCATAAATCGAGAACTATAAATTTTCTTGTATTAATTTTTCTAAATTCTATAGTTTTAGTCTTTGTATCAATTAGCAAATATCCTTTTTCAGCCTGTTCTTCATCCTTTAGCTGAGTAATTACTGTTGAGCCAGGAATCTGGAGTTTTCCACCTAAATATTGTCTGTAACAATGAATGTGTCCACAGAGATATAAGTCATAGCCTTCCGGTAAATCTTCTATAGAGGCTAAATTCTCATCTTGCACACCTATAAATTCTTTTAATGTTTGATGAAAAACAAAAATTTTATATATGTCTTTTTCTTTGTCTTTTTCTTTTTCCTTTACTTCTTCAAACTTTTCAAAAGCTTTTTTAACAAGTTCTTCAGGGATTCCTTTCATACCTCTAATAACTATTTTTTGTTCTAAATCTTCAAGAACTACTCTTTTATTATGTATGCTTTCTACCAATCCTATTTTTTCTAAAAATTCAATGGGATTCATAACATTTTTTGCACTATATTCATGTGTTCCAGCTATTGCAAAAATTTTTTTTTCAAATTTTTCAGGCAAAGAATTTTTTGCTTCTTTAAGTATTTCTATAACTTTAGCCATCGTCTCTAAGGTAGGCTCTCTCTTATCAAATATATCCCCACCCAATATAATTATATCTGCTACTTTAGAAGCATCTATTAAAGCCTCTTTTCCTTGTCTAAAGGCATCCTCTTCAAATCTCTCATAACCAAAATGAGTATCTGAAACAAAAGCAATTTTCATAAAAATATTTAAGAACTTAAACTTTATATTATTACTATGAATGAACAAGTAATTTTTGCTATAGTTCTAACCTTACTAATACTTCTGATCACTTATATTATTACAAGATAATTCTTAATTTATTTATCGAATCGGTTCATACTCACTAGCACTTTTATTAAAGAAATGAGTCATAAAATAATTTTTTGCATGAAACAAAAAATATTTTCTATAACCCCAATTTCTTATTCTTCTCATAGAATATTTCACAACAGCTTCTGGAACAAAAACAACTTTTCCTAATTTTCTAACCCGCTTTATTATATCTATATCCTCTCCTGTAGTTAGATGAATATTCATTCCCCCTACTCTTTTAAATGCACTTGCTCTTAGGGCCATGTTACTACCTGCCAAATAATCTAAACCTATAATAGAAGACAAATATGCAACTATCAAAGCCAAATATTTCAAAATAAAGACTTCAAGGCTATGACCTTTTAGAGGAACAATCCAGCCATAAGCAGCTACTACGTTTTTATCCTCAAAAGGTTTTACAATATTTTCAAGCCAGTTTTTTTGTACTACTGCATCTGCATCTGTGTAAACATATATTTCTCCTTCTGCAACCATTGCTCCGGCCTGTCTTCCAGCTGCAATTGTTCTTGTGTGCTCTGTAACTATTTTATCTGCATATTTTCTTGCAATCTCTACTGTTTTATCTTCTGACCCTCCATCAGCAACAATAATTTCAAACTCACCACTAAATTTTTGTCTTCTAATAGAGCTTAAACTTTTTTTTATGTTTTTTTCTTCATTTAATGTTGGAATTATAACTGAGACTTTCATTTTATTCACTTTTTATTTTATTTTTTAGAGCTGCTAACTATTGTTCCATTATGTTTTTTCCCTTCTATAGCATTTAAAAAATCATGTGGATTTGTGCCATCTATAAAATGTGTTTCAATCTTGGAACGTGCAATTATTTTTGAAGCAAGAATATCGAAAATAAAATTTGTTCCAGCTCTTCTTTGATCCTCTCTTTGGGCTAAAGCTATTAATTCCTCGAATGTTAAATAATCATATTTTATCGCATCTTTTTCTTCTGGATTTTTCGAATATATCGCAGATTTAGAAACATTTACCAATCTTTTTGCATAGAGGGCTTCTGCTAATAATGCTGCATCAGTATCTGTAGTTATTCCAGGTATTGTTCCTCCCATTAAAACATATTTTTGTTTTTTGATCATTTTGCAAGCTTCCAAAAAATCATCAAAAATTTTATTGCCTGCTTCTTTTCCAAGAACCTTTCTTAAAAGGTCAGCATTTTTCCTCGTTACTTTAATTGCTTCCAAATCAGCATAAAATTGATTTTTTCCACTCTTTAATATTTCCTTTACTTTTAGTCGAGCTTCTTTTCCTCCACCAACAACTATCCCCATCTTTTTTTTTGAACTTTTTAATATGCTTGCTATATAACTTGCCATTTCTACTGATACTTTTCCATCATTTATTAGCGAACCACCTATTGATAAAACTACTATTTCTTCCATATCTCTCACACTTTTTATACTCATTTTATTTTTAAAATCTTCTTTGCAATTTCAATTGCCATCTCTTTATTTAAATATTTGTTATCGTTTCCACATTGCGGACTAAAAATACATTTTGGACAGCCCTCTATACAATCACATTTTTTCAATCTATCTAAGGCCATCTCAACACATTTTTTATAATTTCTTATTATCGGAAAACAAGCCCCAGTTCCTCCCTCAATTCCCTCATAATAAATAATTCTTCCAGTTGGATAAGATATACCTCCAATTTCACTTTGGTCCACTCCGCTTATTGCCCCCATCATAGATATTGTTATATGCTCAAATGCATGCAATCCTTCCAATTCCTCTCGTTTTAATTCTAAATAGTTAGCCAAATCCAACCAAAAACCATAGGTATAATAGTTGTAAGTGAGAGGGGTTTTCAAGTTATTTATTGCCAATGTCTGATTGGTATAAATATTTTTTATTGCATATCTATCTACGGTATTTTGTACATATATTTTTCCATATTCTATTAACAGGTCGTCTATTTTTTGCTGACTAAGTGTTTGTATTATTTCTAACTCTTTTTGTTTATATGCTTGTGTATAAATATTCCAATCCTCCTCTTCTTCTATTTCTCTAACATATGCGAAATTTTTTTCTAAATCTATTGTTTGAACCAAATATCTTTTTCCACCCAACAAATAAATAGCACCTTCATAAAGCTCTCCTATTGCTAAAGATGTTTCTCTCTCACCAATCTTTTTTTTAGTTTGTTGATCTATTATATCTATTTTTTTGTTAGTCCCTCTTAAACTAATTGTTCTTGCTAAAATAGTTCCTTTTTTTGTTGTAAAATACAAGCCTTTAAATTCCTTCAAATATCTCTCTTCAGTTGCTTTTTTTATAAGTTCTAAATCCTCTCCTTGGAGTTCCTCGCTTTTTATAGGTTTGTCTTTTGCAGCTGCTATCAGTTGCAATTTTCTTATACTCTCATTATACTTAGAAGCATAGCAATTTTCAGGACTACCCTCTAAATATTGGCTAGGATTTGTAGCATAATACTGATCTAATGGAGATTGTTTTGCAATAAAAATAGCATAAGAAGTTTGATTTTTTCTTCCCACTCTGCCAATTCTTTGTTTTGTTTTTGTTACTGAACCAGGAAAGCCGGCCAATATTGCTACATCTGCATCTTTAATATCTATTCCTAATTCTAAGGCTGAAGTTGCAGCAATGCAGTTTATTCTTCCTTCAGCAAAATCTTTTTCTATCTCCCTTCTTTTTTCAGGAGTTAAACCAGCCCTATATACTTGAATTGAAAAATCAAGCTTATTTGCCAAATAAGAAATTCTTTCAACTAAATTATGGGAATTTCCAAATATTATTGTTTTTTTATTAATTTCTTTAGCAACTTTTATTGCAGTACTAACTATACTTTCATCTGGTTGATTTATAATATAATGAATTATTTTTCCTCGAGGACAGCCTTCTGCCTCTATTACTTGAAAATCATTTTTTCCAACAAGCTCCCTACAAAATTCCAAAGGATTTCCAATAGTAGCTGAGGATAAAATATAATTTAACTCTTGGCCATATTCTTTTGTTATTCTTTCTAATCTTTCTATAATGTTTGCAACATGGCAGCCAAAAATTCCACAATAGCTATGAGCTTCATCAATTATCACATATTTTAGAGAAGAAAAAAATTTTTTCCACAACCTATTGTTTAGCAAAATAAAATGTAACATATCAAAATTTGTAATTAAACAATGTGGTGGTTCATTTCTTATTTTTTCTCTTATGTGTGCTGGTGTATCTCCATCATAAATCTCTGTTTTTATTCCAAAAATAGAAAACTCTTTAAATCTTTTAAGCTGATCAGTAGCTAAGGCCTTAGTAGGATAAATAAGCAAACTTCTTTTTCCTTTCCTAGCAGCATTTATGGATGGAATCAAATAGCATTCTGTTTTTCCAGCTGCAGTTGGAGCCATTATTATAACATTTTTATTAGCTAAGATTTTTTCAATAGCTTCTTTTTGATATTTATAAAATTTTTTTATTCCTCTTCCTTCTAAAACATTCTTTATCTCTAGATCAATTTCATAATCTACATATTGAGCAGTTTTTTCTTTTTCCTCTATTACAATAGGGCTAAAATCTTTTAACATTTCAATCTTACTCATTTGTTTTTATTTACAACTAAAAATATATTTTAAATAGCTATCTTCTTTTTTATCTAATATTACAAACCCAAATCTTTCAAATTGTACTATCTGCCCTTCTTTATCTTGTTGACAGCTTTTTTCAACAAATCCCTCTACAATTTCTAAAGAATTAGGATTGTATTTTTCTTCAACATACAACTCTTTTGGGATATATACTTTTGCTAATATTTTTTCATCTTCTTTTACCCATTGTATTTTCTTTTCATTTTCTAAAATTCCTCCACTAATTTCCTTAGCTTCAAGATATAGCTCATCTTTTTTCATTTCTTTTTTTGTTATTACAATCGAGCAGAAATCCTTCAGCCTAATTCTTTCCCCCTCCTTTAAGTTTTCTACATCAGCTGCAGGTACATAAACTATTTGCCCATTTTTTATTTCTATTATTCTTTGGCCTAAGTTGGAAATAGGATGATTTTTTATACTCAATTGCCTAAATTCTGTCAAAAGTTGCAATTTTATTTTAGCATAAGGCCAAGGTACAAAAAATCTTCTCTGTGAGCTTCCATCAATTAGCTTTTTATTTATTGCAAGAAGTTTTTCTAAGTTAGGTTCACTTTCTACTTTTGTTAGACCAAATGCAAGAACAAACTCCTTTATAGCTTCAGCCTTTATTCCTCTTCTTCTAAAAGCTGCAAGCGTTGGAAGGCGAGGATCATCATAACCCTCAACAAGTTTTTGTTCTATTAAGGGAGTTATTAATCTTTTTGATACTGGCATACCTTTTATCGCTAGTCTAGAAAAGGACACTACTGTTGGTTTTCTCAATCTAAGAATTTCAAGTATTTTATAATAAAGTTCATCTCTTAACTCATACTCTTTACTTCTCATAGCATGTGTTACTCCTTCAATAGAGTCTAAAATAGGTGCAGCAAAATCATAAGTTGGCCAACAAACATACTTTTCTTTCTGTCTATAATGAAAAGCTTTTATTATTCTAAAGAGGGTTGGGTCATGCATTACTGTATTTTCTGACTCCATATCCCCTACAAATCTTAAGATTGCCTCTGCTTGATTATACTCTCCATTTATCATAGCCTGAAAATCCTCTAAATTTTTAGAAGAAGTTTTTCTAGTACAAGAACATCTTATTTTTTTTATTCGATTTTCTTTTATTTCTTGGGCTGAGCAATTACAAACATATGCTCTACCTAATTTTATTATCTCTTTGGCATAATTATAAAGTGTTGGAATATAATCTGAAGAATAAGATTCTTTATAAGGTTGAATTCCTAACCATTCTATTTCCTTTTTTATTAAGTCAACATATTCTTGTTTTGCTTTTTGTGGATTAGTGTCATCAAATCTCAAAAGCATTTTTCCTTCATACTCTAAAGCAGCATAGTAATCCAAACATATTGCTTTAGCATGCCCTATATGTAAATACCCTGATGGTTCTGGAGGAAAACGAGTAATTACCTCTCCTCTTTTTGCTTCTGGTAGATTTATTTTATAAAATTTGAAATCTTCCTTTATCTTTTTTTCTACTTCTTTTTGGACATTGTATTTTTTGGCTTCTTGTTCTAATTCCTCAGGATTCAAACTATTTATTCTTTCTACCTCTTTTTTTGTAAGTTCTAATATCTCCTTTATCTGATTTTTTTTGTCTGGAAATTGAGAAATTATTTTTCCTATTACTTTATTTGCATCAGCCTTTTTATACTCCAAAGCATTTTTTAAAACTTGGTATTTTATCTCTTTTATTATTTCTTCATCCATTTTCTTCCCTTTAATTTTTCTATTTCCTTATTTATTTGTACATCTTTCATTTTGTTTATTTTTCTACAAATTTCTTGGCAATAGCCTAAAATTTCTTTTTTTTCAAGTAGTGGAAATTGCTTTATTGTATATTTTACTACTATTGATGGAATTGCTAATTTATATTTATTTGCGCACTCTAAACCTAAGTAAAACATATATCTTTTTATATTTTTTGCCATGTTTTATTCACTATTTTATTGTTCTGGGGGCATAGTAAGCCAAAGCAATATTTTTTAATCTCATCGCATGGGCTAATTTTCCATATATCAAGAGTGGGGCTTGTTTTAGCTGGTCGATATTTTTTGCTCCTACTAAAAACATAACTCTCTTTAGTTGTTCTTTAAAAAACTTTAATTTTTGAGCTGGTTTTTCTAAAAATGGCCAAGAGGCAGAAGCCATATCTGCACCCAAAGCAATCGCTTTTGCAGCATCTATTCCATTTCTTATTCCTCCAGATGCAATCGTTTTAATAAATTTAGAACATTCTACAATTGCCAATGCAGTACTATAGCCCCATTCTTCAAAACCTGTTATCTTTCCACCTCTTTTATACTCTACTTTGCTCCAGGAAGTGCCACCTTTTCCAGAAACATCAACATATTTTATTGCAGTATTTGCCAGTTTTTTTGCAACTTCTGAATTTATTCCAGCTCCAGTTTCTTTAACAATTACTGGCACATCCAAAGCATCAGCCAGCTCGGCTATTTTTTGATATACTCCTTCAAAATTAGTCTGGCCTTCGGGCTGTATTGATTCCTGAAGTGGATTTAAATGAATTGCTAGTGCATCTGCTTCTGTTTTTTTAATAGCTTGTTCTATTTTTTCTATGTTGTATTCCTTTAGTTGTACTGCCCCAATATTTGCAATTAATGGCACTGATGGACAGAGTTTTCTTACCATAAAACTAGAGGCAGCATTTTCATTTTCTAATAGCGGTCTGTATGAACCAAGTGCTAGCGGAACTAATTCTTCTTCTGCTGCTTTTGCCAAAGCCTGGTTTATTTTTTTTGCAAGTGCTGTTCCTCCAGTCATGCTTCCTATCATCATAGGCATGGATATTTTTTTTCCTAAAAAATTTGTCTGAAGTTCTATTTTTTCTAAATCTAATTCTGGAAGAGCACAATGAATAAATTCAATCTCTTCAAAGCCAGTAGTGCTATTGTATTGTGAATTTTTATTTTTAGCTATTTTTATATGCTGATCTTTTCTTTTTGAAATAGTCATTTTTACACCTTAGACAAAAACTATAGAAGCATACGCAACTACTTTAGCTGTAGAGGAATTTGTCTCAATTCCAGAATTTGTATATTTTAAAAGCTCGCCCTTCTTTTTTCCTTGTAATTTTGCTACCTCTATTATTGTTGATATTGGTTCATGGCCACAAATACTTATATCTTTAGCTAGAACTAAATTTTCAAACTCATCATTATTTAGTTTTAATATTTGCTCGATGGCAAGGCTGTCGAGTTTTTTTGCACTCTCTCCATCCAAATAATGGCTAAAATCTGAAGAAGCAACCACAACAAAATTTTCTTTTTCAAATTCTTTTTGTTTCATAGTCTGGCTTATTGCCTGCCCTACAATTTTTGTTAAATTTTTTTCATAAATTCCTAAACAAATAGCAACTATTTTTGCTTTTGGATTAATTACTTGAATAAAAGGTAGCATAACCTCTATAGAATGTTCATGCAGATGAGCCAGCTCATCTTGTTCTATTATCATACAATTTTTTAAAAGGGCAGTACAAAATTTTTGATTTGTACTAATTTTTCCAAGAGAAGTGAGCCACTCATCCATAGAAAGAGCAATCCTTTTTCCAAGACCGGTATGGTTTGGACCAATTATTATTACAGTGCAATTTTCTTTTTTTAAAAAATTTTCTGCAGCTAAAAAGCTTAAAGCAGCTGTTTTTCCAGAATAGATATAACCAGCATGTGGGCTTATTATAATATCGCTTGGAACAATTTTATTGCTTTTAGCACTTTGCAGTAAATATTTTACTTCTCGTTCTAACACTGCCGAACTAGCAGGATAGAACAACCCAGCAACAGCAGGCTGTCTCATAGAAAAATAATTGCAAGTAGACTTTATTATTCTTACTCTTTTTATTTTTTTACTTTTTATACTAAAATAGTATACTTACTTATGTAAATCTGAGTAAGCATAATCAAAAGAAATGGCACTACTATCAAGCAATTTATTAATGCAATTATTAGCGGAGCAAGAAGATAAAGTCCAAAAAATTCCAATATAGTAAAAACAATATAATCCATTAAACTTAAGAACACTAAAACTAAAAGTAAAATTTGTAAAATTAAAATTGGTTTTTGAGCAGTTATTCTATAACTTTTTTTAAGAGCATTTATTATTCTCTCTTCATCTATCACGATAGCAGATGGTGCAAATAAAATAAGTACCCCAGCCAAAATTCTAAATAAGGAGCTTATATAAACGCTTAATTCGTTGCCAAAAGTTAGAAGCTGAATTATAAAATCGATGAGTATTACTGCCAAAAAAATTAAAAATAAAGAATTAGTATAAGTAGTAATTTTTTTTATCTCTTCAGTCCCTATTTTTCTTAAAGTACGCTGCATTTTTACAATAAAATTAATTGACACAATTGCAAAACTCAGTAAATACAAACTTATTGCCAGAGGAATTATTAACAAAAAGAAATCTCCAGCAGTGATATCTATTATTCTTCCTGTTCGAAGAAAAATTGCTCCTAAGGAAAAATATAGTGGATTTGCTTTATTTATAGCATTAATAATTAGTGGAGTTATAAAAGCCACTAAACCTGGTAAAAGAGCTAGTAGTACAATAAAAAAATTCTTTTTATATATATCTATTGTATATCTAAGTATAGTTTTCATAAAATTTTTTCTTTTTTTAGATTTTTAAATTTAGCTCTAAAGCTTTCTGAACATTTTTAAATATTCTGTTTCATTATTTTTGTAGGATATAAATGCTAAAGTTTAATGATAAGGAGTTAGCCTTAATACTCTTTTTTATTGCTCTTTCTATACTAGCTTCAAATATTTCTATCTCAAAGGTTTGGGGCTCTTCTGGCCAGACCTTTACTTTATTTGAATTTTTTGCTCCATTACCAGCAGCTTTTTTAGGCCCAATTCAAGGAATAATTATTTTGCTAGTGGCTAAAATTTTTGGAACTTTTTTTTCTTCTGCACCTTTGGACCTTGTTACTTTATTGCGTTTTATTCCTCCAATCTTTGCAGCATATTTTTTTGCAACCTTTCAGCAGAGTAAAAAAAACAATATTTTAAATTCTTTAATAGTTCTAAGTTGTATCTTCTTATTTGTACTCCATCCAGTTGGCCAGCAAGCTTGGCTTTTTTCTCTCTATTGGTTTATTCCAATCATAGTTAGCTTTCTTCCTATTTCAAATGTTTTTTTTAGGGCTTTAGGCTCTACTTTTTCTCAACATGCTATCGGTTCAGTAATTTGGATTTATTTTGTTTCTTCTGCAAATCCAGAATTTTGGCTAGCCTTAATTCCAATAGTTGCTATTGAAAGACTTATTTTTGCTTCAGGAATGGCTATATCCTATTTAGGAGCATTAAAACTTCTTTCTATTCTAAACAATTTCATATTTTTAAGATACTTTAAAAAACAACCAATTTTTGTTCCCTATCTGGAAAAACAAAAAAGAAACAAATAAAAATAATATAGTTGTAGTTTTTTTATGTCTAACAACTTAGTTGTTTTTGAAATTTCTTCAGAAGTTGCAAGAAAAATAGGTGGAATTTACACTGTAATAAAAACAAAATCCAGCTATATTCAAAAATATTATCCAAATTCTTATTATTATATTGGTTTTTATGACGAGCGCTGTACACAAGAAGTAAAATTGCTCTCCCCACCTTCTTATTTAAAAAAGATTTTTGATGAATTAGCTCAACACGGAATATATTGTTACTATGGTCTTTGGCTATATGCTGAAAATGCACCAACAATCTTAGTAGATGCAAAACAATTTTCTTCTAAATTGGTAGAATATACTGACGATAATGGCACTAATCGCCATGATATACAGCTAAATTATATTAAATACCAATTATGGAGGTATTTTACAATAGATTCCTTAATGGAAAAATCTTGGGATTTTAGTGAAAATGTTGCTTGGGGGTGGGCTGTTGGTATTCTATTAGAAAAAATACTAAACAGCGAAGAATTCAAAACAAAAAAAGTAGTGGGTCAATTTCATGAATGGATTACTGGTGCTGCTTTACTTTATTGTAAATTAAAGAACCTTCCAATAGCTTGTGTTTTTACAACTCATGCAACTGTGCTTGGAAGAACTCTTTCAGCAACAGGAGTGGATGTACTTTCTTTAGCAACTACCTCTGTTACTCCAATAGAATTATCAAAAGCCTATGAACTTAGAGTTGAAGGAAAACATCAGCTTGAGGTTCAAGCAGCAAAAAAAGCAGATGTTTTTACCTGTGTCTCAGATGTAGTGGGTCAGGAGGCTCGTTATATTTTAGGTCTTTATCCAGATAAAATAACTATAAATGGAATAGACCTAGAAAACTCAATTCATGAATCAGAAATAAAAAACTTAGCTAATTATGTACGAGCCGAATTATTACAATTAGCAGAGGGTGTATTTTTACCTTACTTTACTGCCAGATACGATAATGCACTCTTAGTTTTTATCTCAGGAAGATACGAATTTAAAAATAAAGGTTTTGACATTTTTCTTAAGGGTCTATCTTATGCAAACAAAGAAATTAGAACAAAAGGTACAAAAAAAGATAAACAAATTATAGCCTTTGTTTTTACCCCATCTTCAATTTCAGGACCAAAGGTTTCAGTAATAAAAAATTATCTTCTAATAGATAAAATAAGTGAAATTTTAGATGCACTTCCAAAAATTTCTCCAAAAAAACATTATCCTAATATAATAGAAAGAGTCGAGAATACAAAAAACGAAAATCTCTACTATGATTTAAAAGCAATGCTAAAAAATTTTGTAAAAGAATCAAAAGATCCGCCAATATCTTTATTTGATCTAAATTATCCAAACGATCAGATAATTCTAACTTGTTTAAAAGAAGGGTTGAACAACTCCTCTTCTAATCCAGTAAAGGTTTTATTCTATCCAACTTATCTAAATCCAAATGATGGTTTAATTAATATGAATTATTCTGATGTTATTGCTGGAATGGATGTTGGTGTTTTTCCTTCCAGATATGAGCCATTTGGTTATACTCCCTTAGAAGCAGCATTAAAATGTAATATAGCAGTTTCTACTAATTGGGCAGGATTTGGAAGATATCTACTATCATCAAAACTTTATAATGAAAAAGCAATAAAAATTCTAAATTTAAATCAAAGCGATGAAAAAATAGCTCAAGATTTGGGAAACTTTTTTATAGATCTATATTACAGTGAACCAGAAGAATTATTTAAAAGAAAAGAAGAAGCATTTAAAATGACAAAATTATTTGACTGGGCTGAGCTTGTAAAAAACTATGTCCAGGCTTATAACCTGGCAGTAGAAAAATTTTTTACATCTGATAGAAAATTCTATCCTCAGGCTCTAGCTATAGGAAAATTTTCTAATCCTCTTCTATCTGCAAAAGAAAAACTAAGTTTTGTTCTATATGAAGAAAAAGAAAAAGACCACAAACACAACTCTAAAAATAAAAAAGAACAAAAAAAGAAATTGAAAACAAAAAGCAAAAAATAACTAAATAACTAATTTATTTTTTTATTGGATTTATTATCTGTCCTTCTCTCCAGTCATTTTCAAAATTTTCCAAATATTTTTTTACTATTTTTCCCTCTACAATAATAGCACTTTCTTTATTTGATTCCAAGGCACTTCTTGAAAAATTAATAGAGCCAACCAAAACTTTTTTTCTATCAATAATCATCATTTTTGAATGCATTAATTTATATTGCTGAGGAGAAAATCTTATTTGAATATTCTCATGTTCAAGGGCCTCAATAACTTTAGAAATATCTAATTCTACTCTATGTTCAAGTATTATTCTAATTTTTACTCCTCTGCTAGCACTCTCAACTAAATGGTAAATGATATCTTTATCACTTAAAATATAAATTTCCAGATCTATGCTCTCCTTTGCTTCTTTTATAAGCCCTATAATTTTTTCCTTTGCAGCTGGTGAAAAAACTTCTTCAGCACTATTTAAGCACTTACCACTTTGATATTCTAAAACAAAAAGAAAAATCATTAAGCTCAATATGGTCCCAATTGCAATCCCTAACAATAATTTTTTATCTATCAATAAAATCACTTCTAAACTTTTCTATTTTTTTAATCATTATATTAATTTTATTAATCCTCTACCTATCTCATTTAAGTCAGCACCTAAAATATTTGAAAGTTGTCTAGTAAATGTAAACACTATAGTTAAGCTTGCTACTGGTAAGACCACTGCTTGTAAAAACAGCATAGCTGCATATGTCTTTACTTTAGAAACTTTGTATTCTATTTCGTTTTGATGACCTAAAATAACAAAATTTGTTTGCTGAATTAAAGCATTTATGTCCGCCAAATTATTTTCTTCAACCATTTTTTGCATTATTGGTGGAGGAACAAACTCTGTGCAAGATGCTCCTGGTGGTTGTAATGAAAGCATCAAAGCCAACGAGATGGGATATACTGCAAAAAACCCTATTCCAATAGCTATCAATAATGCCCCAGTACCTCTACTATAAGGTATTATTCTAAGTATCAGTCCAATTTGAATTAATAGAGGTGCAACATACTTTATTATAGCTAAGAATGTAATC
>JAOAJF010000011.1 GCA_026414325.1 Microcaldota archaeon | reverse complement strand
CAAAAGCGGTATAGAACTGGGGGGAGGAATAATCAGCTCTAATCAAAAAGAGTTAGAGACCCTTGAAAATTTTGAATGCATTGAGGGAAGGAAAGTCTGTAGCTGTACGCAGAAAAACAGTGAGGATGTTTGCATTAAATGGTTGTGTAGTTGTAATTTTGAAACTTTACCAGATCTTTTATTTTTATTTTTAAATTCTAAATATTCTGCAACTATTTCTATTTTAGACAAACTTTCTTCTTCAGAGGCTAGTGCAAGGGTAAACAATGCTAAAACCCTTTGTCCAAGCTGTGTTATTGCCCTTGAACATGAACCACTTTTAAAAATTAAAAATGATACTAACTTAACCCAACTTTACTTTAGCGGAGCAAATTCATTAAACTCTTCTATTTCAAATTACTTTAAAGTTCAATTTCCACAAAAAGAAGAAGATTGGGGATTTCCACCTAAATTCCTTAACAATGAGGCTCAAGCAAGGCTCAAAAATGTAGATATTATTGTTCTAAACCTCGATCTTTCTGATAAAGCTCCATCTTCAGATCTGAAGGAAAAGAAAAAATATTATCTAGATACAGCAAAAAAAGCTGCACAAGTTTCCAGATATATTTTAATACATGTTGGAAAACCTTCTATTTGGAAGTTAAGATTTCCAACAAATAAAGCTTTTAGTGATACTGCATATTTTGATCCAATATTTTTTGATAATTTGTTTTCCATAGAGCAGGAACTTACGTTAAGTGGAGTTGTTGGTGTTCTTCTTCCATCTTTGTTTGAAAAAGATGAAAATGTTTTAAACACTGTGGATGAAGTAACCAGCAATAAGTTTATAAATTTAGTAAATGGCTCTTTGTCATTTTTACAATTTTCTGCAGACAGCTCTACTTTATTAATAAATGCTAAAGACAAGAGTTGTGCAGATCTATGTTCAGAATGTCCACTATCAGACAAATCTTTATGTAAATCTGAATGTGATGATGGCTCTAGCTGTCCAAATGGCCAATGCCCACAAAACTGTATCTCAATTTCTTATTGTTCAAATAATCTATGTGAAGAAAAATTCAAAACAAAAAAAATAGTTTGCTATTATATGCCTTCAAAACAAAAGTATTATGAAAATATAAAAAGATTTGAACTAAATAGTATGGAAGAATTAATCAGTAACTATGATTTTCCAACCATTGTTGGTTCATTAAACCAAAAGTGCTGTATAAACATAAGCTCTAAAGAAAAGGAGGCATATTATACTTTCTTTTCTCATCCAATTTTTTCTTATCATGCAGAGGAAGCAGTCTATCCTCATTTTGGAGCAAATACTACTTCTTGTGGAAAAACAGTTATTGAAAATGTTGAGCAGCAGCAATGTGATCCAAAAGCCCCACCAGAATTATCTTATAGCTCTACATTATATTATTGTTATTGGGCAGATAAATAAAAAAATAAAGGCAAAAGCAAAAAGTAGAGTAGTTTTATTTAAAAATTTATTTATCTAAAATATTTTATCTATTTATTATTTTTTGTTGGGTGAGTCTATGGCAGAGAAGGAAGAGTTACAGAATATTCTAACCATGTTAGATTTTTTAATCGAGGATACTTCTTTGCCAAGAAACATAAGAAGAAAAATTCAGGAAGCAAAAGATATTTTAAAATCTGAACAAGATTTTCAAACAAAAGTCTCGTCTGCGGTGCAAACTTTGGTACAAGCTTCTGAAGATGTTAATATGCCTATGCATGGAAGAACTTACATTTGGGATATTTTAACAAAGCTTGAGGCATTATAGCTTTTGTTAGTAGATTTTTATATTTTCTTTGAGTATTTCATTTAGATAGAAATGCAAGAGGATATAGATTTTTTATATTCTAATAACATTCGCCTAACAAAAAGAGCTTTTGATTATTTGAAAAAAAATAAAATAGAACAATCTGTTTTAAAGTCATTAGCTCAAAAGCCTAATTCATTGTTAGATTTAGAAGATATTTTAGAGCAAAACGCATTAGAAAAAAAAATTAAAACACCCCCTTCTACCTCTTCAATAGTTTTGCCTACTCCTGGCCAACAAGTTTATTCACATTCTCCTACTATAGAAAAAGATGAAAAAGAAGACAAAGATTTAGAGCTTAAAAAAGAAGAGCCAATTCCAAAAATCGGTCTAGATGTAAAAGAAGTAGAAATAGTTAAAGCAGAGAAATTTAAGTCAATAGCAAAAGAATATAGCCCAAATATAAAAGTTCAGGAGCAGGATTTTGAAACAATTAATCTAAAGGATATGGCTGAAAGTTTTATTGCTTATTTTCGAGATAGATTTGAGCAAATATCAAGCATTTTATCCAAACGCCAATCTACTCTTCCAACAGTAAATTTAAGCAATTTAAGCAAATATTCTGGACAAGAAGTAAGAGTAATTGGTATGGTTTATGATAAAAGACAAACAGCAAAAGGAAATATTTTACTCGAGTTGGAGGATGAATATGGCCAGCTAAGAGTTGTAGTACCTTCTTCTGAAGCTTGTTTTGCTCAAGCTCAAACAATAATCAAAGATGATATAATAGCTGTTGAAGGAAAAGTTCTAGAAAATATGTTTATTGCAAAAAGTATTTTTTGGCCAGATATCTCTGTATTAAAAACTTTTCCACAAGCAAGTGAGGATTTAGCAATTGTTTATTTATCAGATTTACATTTTGGCAGTAGATATTTTTTAGAAAAACCATTTAAAAGATTTTTACGCTGGTTGGAGGGCAAAGAAGGGAATGAAAATTTAGCTTCAAAAGTAAAATATATTGTTATTGCCGGAGATATTGTAGATGGAATTGGTGTCTATCCTTCTCAAGAAGAGGATTTACTAATAAAAGATATTTTTGCTCAATATAAGGAATTTGAAAAAGCATTAGAGCAAATCCCTGATTATATCTCTGTTATTGTAGGTCCAGGAAATCATGATGCTATAAGGCGTGCAGAACCTCAGCCAAAATTAGATAAAAGTTTATTGAGTACAACTCAGCCAATACTTATAACTTCCCCAGCAACTGTAAAAATAGAAGAATTTAATCATCTTATTTATCATGGAACATCTTTAGACTCTCTAATTTCTTCTATTCCAGCTATGTCCTATGCAAGACCAGAATTAGCAATGAAAGAAATTTTAAAAAGAAGACATCTTTCTCCAATCTATGGTGATAATCTTATTATTCCTTCTTCCAAAGATTTTATGGTAGTAAAAGAAGAGCCAGATATTTTACATATGGGCCATATTCATAGGAATGCTGCAGAGCGATATAGAGGTGTTCTAATGATAAATTCTGGAACTTATCAGGATAGAACAGATTATCAAATAAAAATGGGCCATGTTCCAACCCCAGCAATTACTCCTCTATTGGAATTAAAAACAGGCCAGCTGTATCATCTGAAATTTCTTGAGCATGAGCTTTTATGAGGTATATTTATGGATTCTAACAAAGAATATTTTTTAGAATTGGAAAAAGAATTACAAAAAGCTTATGAGCTTGCAGCTCATGCTAGAAAGTTGGGTTTAGATCCTTGCGAGGAAGTAGAAATAAAAATAGCTTCTGATTTAGCAGAGCGAGTTGAGGGTTTAGTTGGCCCAAAAGGAATAGCAAAAGAAATAAAAAAATTAGAAGAACAAGGAAAAGCAAGGGATGTTATAGCAAAAGAAATTGTACAAAAAATTTGTAAAGGCGAAATTTTTAAGGCAAACGCAGAGGTTTTAATCGAGCAAGCAGTGCGAACAGGAGTTTGTATAATAACTGAAGGTGTGTTAGTTGCACCAACAGAGGGTATAGCTTCTGTAAAAATTCATAGCCCAACTATTTCTCCAGATGATGGAAATCCAGATGGCTCATCCTATCTAGCAATATATTTTGCTGGACCAATTAGATCAGCTGGTGGAACAGCGTCTGCTCAAGCAGTTTTATTGGCAGATTATGCTCGAAGATTTTTTAATATTGGTAGATATAGGCCAACAGAAACAGAGATCGAGCGTTATGTTGAAGAATGCAATATTTATAACGAGCGCTGTGCTAGGCTTCAATATAAACCAACAGATGAAGAACTAAAATTTATTGTAAGAAATTGCCCTGTTTGTGTAAGTGGAGAGCCAACTGAGCAAGTAGAAGTTTCTTTATATAGAGACTTAAAGAGAGTAAAAACAAATAGAGTTAGAGGAGGTGCAATTTTAGTTCTTTGTGAGGGAATTGCTCAGAAAGCAGCTAAATTGTTAAAATACAGCTCGAAAATGGGTCTAGAGGATGATTGGAATTTTCTAACAACTCTTGCAAAAGGAATCAAAAAAGAAGAAAAAAAATTCGAACTAAAAGAAGATAATAAATTTTTGGAAGAAATTGTTGCAGGTAGGCCTATTTTTTCATTTTCTATGGCTAAGGGAGGTTTTAGGCTTAGATATGGCAGGACTAGATGCAGTGGAATAGCAGCTAAAGCAATTCATCCAGCTACAATGTATATTTTAAATTCATTTTTAGCTATTGGAACTCAGATAAAAATCGATAGGCCAGGAAAAGGAGCAGTTGTAAGTGTTTGTGAAAATATTATGGGCCCGATTGTAAAATTAAAAGATGGTTCTGTAGTATATGTTAATGATGTAAAGCAGGCTCAAGAGTTACTAAATGATATTGATGAAATATTATTCTTGGGAGATCTACTTATAAGTTATGGTGACTTTTTAAAAGCAAATCATTCTCTTTTACCTTCTGCTTTCGTAGAAGAGTGGTGGGAAAAAATTGCACAAGCAAAACAAATAAAATATTCTTCTTCTCTTAGCGCTTTGGGAGCATTCGAGCTATCTTTAAAATATTCTATTCCTCTTCATCCAAAATTTACATTTTTTTGGAACGAGTTAAATTCAGCTCAACTAAAAGAATTGGCTTTATGGTTATTTGAACATGCAAAATTAGAATTCGATTTATTTGGCTTAAAATCACTTTCAATAGAGGCTTCTAAAGAAAAAAGATACCTCGAGCTAATAGGTCTTCCACACCAAGTTAAAGAAAATAAAATATTTATTGATAAAGAAAATGCTCTAGCATTGCTTCTATCTTTAGGACTTTATAAAAGTGGTAAAAGAAATTTATCTTTTGAGCGATTTGAAAAATTTTTTGATGAAAACAAAAATATATTTGAAAATCTTCAGCAAATTTCTTCTGTAAATATTTTAAACAAAGCCCCAGTATATATTGGAGTAAGAATGGGAAGACCAGAAAAAGCTAAAAAGCGTCAAATGTCCCCTCCGGTTCATGTTCTTTTTCCCTTAGGGCTAACTCATAAATCTAGAGAAGTTTTAAAACTCTACTCAAAACTAAAATCTGATCCAAAAAAACTTGAAAAAGGGATATACGTTGAACTTGCAAACTATGTTTGTGTAGATTGTAAAAAGAAAAATTATAGACCTTTTTGTATCTATTGTGGAGGTAAGTGTATTTTAGAAAAATCTAACTCAAAAACAAAAGAAGTTTTTTCTAGTCCAAAATTTCTTGATATTGTAAAAGAAGTTGAAACTACCAAAGCTAGATTAAATGGACTTGCTCTTAAAGAGATTAAGGGAGTGCACGGTCTGATTTCACAGTATAAAATTCCTGAAATTTTGGATAAAGGTTTTTTGCGTGCAAAATATGATCTAACAATTTTTAGGGACGGAACCTGTCGTTTTGATATGACCAATATGCCTTTAACTCAATTCAAACCATCTGAAATAGGAACAAGCATAAAAAAACTTCAAGAGCTGGGTTATAAAAATGATATTTATGGCAAATCCCTTCGTTCAGCAGACCAATTGCTTGCTATTGAGGTACAGGATATTATAATTCCTTATAGTGCTGCAGAGTATTTTTTTAGAGTTTCAAAATTTATTGATGATTTGTTAGTAGAGGTTTATCAGCTAAAGCCATACTACCAATTAAATTCTTATGAAGATTTAATTGGCCATTTGTGTTTAGCTCTTTCACCCCATACTTCTGCTGCTGTTTTATGCAGAATAATCGGTTTCACTAAAGCAAATGTTTGTTTTGCTCATCCTTATTTTCATTGCGCAAAAAGAAGAAATTGTGATGGGGATGAGGATAGCCTTATGCTTCTTTTGGATGCTCTTTTAAATTTTTCAGTAAAGTTTTTGCCTTCTTCTCGAGGGGGAACAATGGATGCACCTTTAGTTTTAAGCACTAAAATAAATCCAGTTGAAATAGATGATGAAGTGCATTGTATGGAATGTGTTAGTTCCTATTCCTTAGAGTTTTATGAAAAAACATTGCAGTTTGCTCAGCCTTCAGAGATAGAACTAAAAACAGTAAAAGATTTGTTAGGTAAGCCAGAACAATATCAAAGCCTGGCATTTACTTTCGATGTTTCTAATATAGCGGCTGGGCCGTTAAAAACTTCTTACACTTCATTAGAAAAGAAAATGGAAAAGAAAGTTGAAGTGCAGTTTGCTTTAGAAGATAAAATAAGGGCAGTAAATTCAGCAACTGTAGCAAAGCGTGTGGTACTCTCACACTTTTTGCCTGATATTTATGGAAACTTAAGGTCTTTTTCTAGACAGGAATTTCGCTGTTCTGATTGCAATAAAAAATATCGTCGAGTTCCACTTAAAGGAAAATGTGTTTTTTGTAATGGAAAACTTCTACCAACAATCTATAAAGCAGGAATTGAAAAATATTTAGAACCTACTGAAAAGCTAATCGAGCGTTATATGTTAGCTGATTATTTAAAACAAAGAATAGAGCTTATAAAAAAGGATATATCTTCTGTGTTTATAGACGAAAAAGAAAAAAAGAAAGTAAACCTTTCAGATTTTATGTAAAAAGGTGTTTTTATGAATATAAAAAATATTATTTTTGATTTAGATGGGGTTATCTATTTGGGAGATAAATTAATTCAAGGAGCAGATTGTGCAATAAAAAAATTAGAAAAAAATTTTAACCTATTTTTTCTAACAAATAACGCTACAATGTCTAGAGAGCAAATACAACAAAAATTAAATTCTTTAAACATAAAGGCAAAAAAAGAACAAATTCTTTCTTCTGCATTTGCTGCCGCAACTAAGGCAAAAAATGAAGGTTTTAGATATGCTTATGTTGTTGGAGAAGATGGACTTAAAAAAGAGGTAAAAGAAATTGGTCTTTTGATTTTGTCAGATGAAGAGATATTAAAAGGAGATTTTTCAGAAGATTCTGTTCTCATCAGCGGTTTAGATAAAAATTTTAATTATTTTAAACTAAAATTATGTTTAAGATTTTTACAAAAGGCAAACAATTGGATTGCATGTAATCTTGATCCAAACTATCCAGTAGAAGATGGGCTAGATCCTGGGGCTGGAGCTATAGCTGCTTCCATTGCATTTTCTTTAGGATACTTAAAAAATCAAAAAATTATTTTAAGAAATCCAGATGTTGTTGTAGGTAAACCTTCTGATTTTATGCTTAATTTGTTTTTAAAAAAAGAAGAAAGAAAAAATTCTCTTTTTGTTGGAGATAGGCTGGATGTAGATGTTTTTTTTGCAAAAAAGCATGGCTTAGTTTCAGCCCTAGTACTGAGTGGTGTTTCAAAAAAAGAAGAAATAAAAAAATTTTTTTATAAGCCTGATTTTGTTATTAACTCTGTAGCTGAGCTACCAGCTCTTTTTAGCCAAAAATCTCATTTATAAATTTTGAAGTATCCTGCTCACTTTCGAAAATATTTGTTTGTTTTATTTGTTGTTCTCCCCCTACTTTATTTTGTTCTATACCTTCAAAAGATTTTTTTATCGGACTTAGAATAGAATTTAGACTAATGTGAACTACTTTATTTGTAAGTGGCTCAGTTGCAGTTATCTCTATTTCATTTAACTCTAAACTCGAGTTGATTTCTATAAAATGCTCTTTTCCATCTATCATTATAACTTTTTTTATACTGCTCATTTAGTCACCAATTCTAATTGGAAAGAAAGTTTTATTTAACTTTGCAACTTCTTTTTATTCTACTGTTACTGATTTAGCTAGGTTTCTAGGTTTGTCTGGGTCTTTTTTTAATTCTACTGCTAAATAATAAGCTAGAAGCTGTAGTGGAACAATATAATATATTAAAAATAGCTCGCTGTCTTCTTCTTCCATCTCTATTTTTATATCTGCCTCGTCTAATATTTCTTTATCGTCAGATAGGGCAATAATTGTTGCACCTCTTGCTTTGCACTCTTTTATATTATTAATAATTTTTGTTGAACCTAAATATTTTGGAGCTATAAATATAACAGGCATATTTTTTTCTATCATCGAAATAGGACCATGTTTTAATTCTCCTGCTGCATATGCCTCTGCATGTAAATAAGTTATTTCTTTTAGTTTTAATGCTCCTTCTAAAGCACAAACATAGCCTAAACCTTTTGATAAAAATAAAAAGTCTTTATGTTTTTTTAATTTCTTTGCAAGGTTTTTTATTTCCTGATCTTTTTTTAATACTCTCTCAATTTTTTCTGAGATCTGGCCTAATCTATTTAGTTTTTCTTTTTCTCCTCCTATCAAATAAGCCAATTTATAAAGAACAATTAGCTGAGCAATAAAACTTTTAGTTGCAACAACACTTATCTCAGGCCCTGCCCCTATATTTATGGTGGCATCTGAATTAAGAGCTAGGCTTGAGCCAATCACATTTGTTATTGCAACTATCTTTGAACCTTGTTCTTTTGCTTGTCTCACAACTTTTAGTGTGTCTGCAGTCTCTCCAGATTGAGAAATAGCTATTATTAAATCTTCATTTTTTACAGACCACTCGTTATATTCTGAAGCAATATAAGAAAAAATCGGAATTTTGTATTTATGCATCAAATAACAGAATGCTAAAGCTGAATAGTAAGAAGTGCCACAACCAATTATTGCAAGATTTTTTGCTTTTTTTATAAGATTGAGTGCAGCACTAACATCAACACTTATAGAATTTTTTACTATTATTTTTTGTTCAAATATTTCCTTAAGCATAAAATGCTCAAAGCCTTCTTTTTTTGCCATGCTTTCTGTCCAGTCTATCTTTAATATTTTAGGCTCAATTTTTACTAAATCTTTATTATAAAGAATTACTTTATTTGGTGTTATTTTTGCAAAGTCGCCATCTTCCATTACTATGATCTCTTTGCTGTATTTTAAAATCGCAGGAATATCAGAAGCAAAAAACATCTCTTCTTTTCCAATCCCTATAATTAGAGGAGCATATTTTTTTGCTAAATATAGCGAATTTTCATCTAAAAGCATTATTCCTATTGCATATGTTCCTTCCAATTTTTTTATAGCATTTATGATCGCTTTTTCTGTATCTTTTTCTTTTTTCATTTCTTGTTCTATCAAATGAGCAATTATTTCACTATCTGTTTCACTCTCGATTTTATGATCAGAAAGTTGTTTTTTTAATTCAAGGTAATTCTCAATTATTCCATTATGAACTATTGCAATTTTTTTGCTACAATCTAAATGTGGATGAGCATTTTGTTTACAGGGTGGCCCATGTGTTGCCCAACGAGTATGGCCTATTGCTTTTGTTGCATGAGTTATTCTTATCTTGGTTTTATTATTTTCAAATACTTTGGAAATAGTGCCAACATCTTTTACTATTTTTATCTCATTGTTTGCTTCATAAGCTATCCCTGCTGAATCATAGCCTCTATATTCTACCTTTTTTAGTCCTTCTAAGACTATCTCTAAGGCATTTTTATTACCAATATAGCCTACTATGCCACACATTTTTTTACCTCAGATTTTTTCTGCCTGTGCATATGTTTTAGCCAATTTTGTTATCTTTATTTTAATTTCTTCTTTTTTATTTACATTGTTAACATAGATAGGAAAGGATTCGATTTTTGCTAATCCTCTATTTCCTGGAAGAAGGTGTTCTATTCTTACTTTATAAATTTTACCCTCTTCTATATCTGGCTGATTCATAATTTTGTATTAAACTCTTTATTTATTTAATTTTTTGTATTCTTTTTTCAAAAGCTCTTTGAATAGATTTAAATACTTTTCTGTTTATTATTTAACCAAAAGGGGTGTTTTTTATGATGGTTGAGGAAGACGAAGAGGAAGAATTTGACGAAGAAGAGGAAGACGAAGACTATGATGATTCTTTTGACGAAGACGAGGAAGAATTTGACGAAGACTGGGATGAAGAGTAAATAGCCCGGTTTTCTTTTTTATTTTCCTTTTTTTATATTTTTTCTTTTTCTACTCCTTTTATAGAGCTTTTTATTTGTTCTAATTTTTTTAAGACCGATTCGAAAGAAAAGTTTTCATCATAATTTAATTCTATTCCTTTTATTCCAGCTATTAGCATTGTTCTTATATCTTTTTGATTTTGTAAACCATTTTTTATTATAAGTGGCCGAGTAGTATTCAACCTATTTAATATAGCAAGAGTTTGTTCTATTCCTGTTTTATTTTCTATCATTATAATATCTGTTTCTGTTTTTTTAGCCTCTTCAAATTCTTCCAAATTTTTTACTTTCAATATTGTTTCAAAATCTGACTCATGCGCAAAATCAATAAGTCTGTTTAAATTCACTTCAGCCTCTTTTATTAGTTTACAATCTAAAACCAAAGCATCTCCTCCTACAATTTGGGCCGGGTCTATTATATAATCATTTGCAATAATTATTTTTGAAAAATTATTAGAAAGTAGCCTTATATCTCCAGCATGAATCTTTGGCTCAACCCAGAGGTTTATTGCTACTATCCATTTTTGTTTATCTATTTGATATAAGTGTTCTAAAAGCTTCTTTTTACTTGAAAAATATAGCCTATTCTCATCTGCCATTGAAATTTCTAAAATAATTGGAATTTTTCCTTCCGCCATACTCTTTTCAATTTCTTCTACCAAAGACTTTTTTTCTTTTTTTATAGGTGCAAATCTTTCGTAATATCCTCCCTCGATAGTTTTTTTTACTTCTGTTATGATTTTACTATAGTCCATTTTTCTCCCCTTAATTAAGCAGAAGCTAGAATAGTTTGACTTTCTAGTGTATTAATTATTTGTTAATTCTATTTTTAAAATTTATTTTTTATTGTTTCTAATTTTTTAGCAGTTTTTTCTATCTTTTCTTTTTTTGTTTTCAATATATTTGTATATGCTCTTATTGTTTCTGCAACACTCCAGGCCTGAAGCTGGCAGCCATCTGCTTCAAAGTCTTGTTGTCTATATATCTCTGGAATTGAAAAAAGAGCTTTAGAATTATTATTTTTCATTAAGCTTAAGACATCCTCTTCTATAGTTTTTAATTCTAAATTAAAATTTAGCCATGCATCGGTATATGCACCTATAAAATAGGGCCATATTGCACCATTATGATAAGCCCTATCTCTTTTTACAATATCTCCTTGATAAATTTTAACAAAATTTTTATCATTTGGTTCTAGAGAATAAAAACCACAACCTTTTACAAATAATTTTTCTCTAATTTTTTCTAAATATTCTTTATTTTTAGCAAATATCTCTGGGACGAGTGCAAATGCCCACAACTGGTTTGGTCTATTTGCTTCATCTATTGGTTCAATTATATCTGCTAAATGCTCTTGTAATAAAAATTTTTTCATTCCCTCTTTTGCTTTGTTGTATACAATCTTATACTCTTTAGAATTTTTTTTATCCTCCTCTAAAGCATATTTTAGAGCATAAAGCCAGAGAGAATTTATTTCTATTGGTTTTCCTATTCTGGGGTTGGTTGGCTTTCCGTCTATTATAGTATCCATCCAAGTTAGACGAGGCTCTTTTAGTTTCACTAAACCATCATCATCTATTTCAAAATAATTATTCGGCTCTAGCCAATAATAAAATTGTTCAAGTATTTTACTTTTAATTTTTTTTGGAAGCTTTTTTTGTTTTTCAAATTCTCTAACTGCCCATATAAGCCAAAGAAATCCATCCACTGATTCATAGACAGGCTCTTCATCTTGTTCTATTCTATTTGGAAGAATTCCATCCACACTATATTCAAGCCATTTTTTTAAAATTTCTAAAAATATTCTATATTTTTTAAGCGGAAGACAAAGTCCAGGAAGAGAAATAAAAGTATCTCTTGCCCATTGCCAAAAATAAGGATAACCTGCACAAACACCAAATTTGTTTTTATTTTTTATTAGAAAGCTGTGCGCTCTAGCTAGTAAACCATAAAAATGTGGGTCTATTTTGTTATATGCTTTCTCTATTTCACTTTTAATAGAGTGCTCTTTTAGCTGAGCTTCTATATATGGTGTTAATTCTTTGCAAAAGCAAATTTCTAGATTTTGCCCTTCTTTTATATAGGCATTTATTTGAAACAAGGAATATAAATTTTCAGAGGCTTGTTCTTCTCTTTCAAATTCTTTTTTATAAAAAAAGTTGTAGTAATCCCAACTATATTTTGTTATCAAGCCTCTGTTTGTAATAATTTGCCACTCGAAGGGGTAGTGAAATTTTATTATGCGCGGGGCATAAAGTATTTTTTCTTGAGGAATTTTTATTCCACCTATTTGGTGAATTTCTCTACAAGCAAAAATTGGAATTATACTCAAACCTATTCCATCGCCTTCTAATAAAGTATATCGAACATAGGTTTGATTTGTTTGCTCACCAGTCCATATCTCTTTTGAAATTTTATTATTTTCTACATTATAAGTCCATCGAGCAACAGAAGGATTAAACAAAAAATCGCTAATATTTTCATATCCTCTTGGATAGATAGCCTCTTTATAAATTTGCGTACTTAAAGGATATTTTTTAGAAGAAAAAATAGCAAATTCTTCCAAAGTTGATACAAGCAAATATCTTTTTCCTTTTTCTGAACATATAAAAACTCCATGATATTTAGTTGTATTTGCATTAGCTATTGTAGAGCTTGCCCATCCTCCAGCACCATTTGTAAGCCACCATTCTTTTTCTGCTAAGTATTGAAATGTTTTTTCTGCCATATCTTTCACTTAAAGTAACTTGAGGCTTTTAGTTAATTTATCTATCTCTTTAGCTGCTGCTGGCCCTATAGCAAGAGTAGTTAGAGTATTTGGCTCGATTTGAGTTTTTCCAGCATCTTTTACTAAAACACAAATGAGGTTGTTTTCTTGAGCTTTTTTATAAAGTTCTAAAAGCTCGTTTAGATCTTTTACCTTTAGAACTATTTTTGGCATACCTTGTTCTATCCACATTTTTGCTAATTTTTTATCTTTTTCTGCTGCTGCAATATAGCCTAAGACTGAAGCATGAGCTACTTGGGCAGCTATTTTTCCTTTACCCATTTTTAAATCAGTTCTTAATACTATACTTTGTTTTATTTCTATTTCCATATCAAAAATAATTTGATTAATTTATTAAAACATTATGATTTAATCTATTTATGTACAATGAGCACAAATTGGATGAATTTTTCAAAAAAATTAAAAACCAACAAGATAGTTTTTCAAAAATAATAAATAATTTTAATAGTTTGGATTTTTCAACTACTTCTTTGGAACCATTAGGCGAGAAAATTATTTTGGATGTAGAGCAAAAACCTTTTGATTTAAAGGTTGCAGCCGTTGATTGTGGCTTTCAGAGTTTTGAAAAATTCAATCAAACATTAATCTTATATAAAGTCTGTGGTGCAATTTTTGAGTATAAAAATTCTAAGCTTTTTTCTTATAGTTATTTTCCTAAAAATTCAGAGATAGAAATGGAAGCGGCCGAGGATTTAGATAATTTTGAGAATTTAAAATTTGCTTCCTTAACAAGACTAAAAGCAGAAATAAGCACAGCTATAGAGATAATAAAAAACAATAGGCCAGATCTAGTTTTGTTAGATGGCTCTATTTTACCTCTTGCTTCTGATAAACCATCAAAAGAGAGTGTTCTTTTTGTTAAATATTTAAATTTAGTTAAATTATATGAAGAATTATTTGATTTATCTAAAAAGAACAATGTATTAATTTGTGGTGTAGTAAAAGATTCTAAAAGCAAAAGATTTTTCAATTTACTTTATGAAAAAGGCCTAATTGAACAACCAAGATTTTCTGATATTTTATGTTTAAATTATATTCTAAAACAAAAACAAAGAACAGCTTTTTTTTCTTTAGAAAAAGAATTTTCAGAAGATTTTTCTTTTCCTAATTTATTTTTAGCCTGTTATATAAAAACCTCGCCACATCTTTTACCACTTAGACTTGAGCTTTCATATTATGAAAAAATTATTGATTTTCCCTCGCTTTTCTTATCTTTAGCAGAGATTGGAACAAATTTTGCTTATCCTCCAATTTTAGCAGAAGTTGATTTACGCTCCAGGCTTAATGAAAAACAAATAGAAGATTTTGTAGATTTTTTGTATTCAAAAGCTTACAAATTAAATTACTTGGATTTTTTAGGCTTTAGACTAAAGCCTTTCAAATAACATGTTAGCTATATGATTTTTTTATTTAGTTTTTTATGCAGCAGCTTTTATTTGCAATCTTCTAATTAGTTGGTTTAAAATTTTTCTAACCTTTCTTTTATTATTTGCAGTTTTGTATAAACCTTTTAAAAGAAGGAGTTTTACTATGGCTCTTTCTGTTAGCTTTTTTTGCTTTATATTTTCTAAAACTTTTTTTAGTTCTTGCTGAAGTTTTTGTTTTTTTACTTTCTTTTCTAAATCTAATTTTGTAGTTTTTAGCATTTTTTCTTTCTTATTTTCTTTTTTAGCTGTAATCTCTTTTTTAGTGTTCTTAGCATTTTTTTCTTCAGAAGTATTTTTTTGTTTTTTCTTTTGTTTTTCAAGCTCTTCTTTAAGTTTTTTCAAGCTCTCTTTTAATTCCAACTTTAAATTTTTGTTTAATTCAGCCTTTTTTTTCTGCTCTATATTCTGAGGATTTTTTAAATCTGCTATCTTTTTTTGATTTTTAGCTTCTATAGCAGTTCTTTTTATTTTTTCTAAATTAGAAAGAGAAACTATTTTTTGTTTTTTATTAGTAATATTTTCTTTTTTGTACTCTTCATTAACAGTAACAGGGGCTTTTTTCCCATACCCACCTTTATAGTGGCTTTTTATTAAAATTATTTCTTTAGCTTTCGGTGTTTGTATTTTAACTTCTCTCTTCTGAGAATTTGTTTTATAGTTTTGCTCAAAAGGCTGCTGATGGTCTATCTCAATAGCTTTTAGAATTGGTTTTTCTATTTTTTCTAAGGTATCTAAAGTATTTTTCTGCTCAAAGCTCAAACCTCTTTTAGCTTCATTATTAATTAAGTATTCCTCTCTTTTAGAGCTGTTTTCTATTATCTGCTCTTTAGAATAAGAAAAGGAAGGAGGATATTCCTCTTTATTTTCTTGCACATCTTGTTTATAACTTCCTGGTTTTAGATTTTGATCCTTATTCTTTTTTTCTTTTTGTATTTCCAAGAATTGTTCTATAATCTGGCTTTCAAAAATTTTAGTTTGTTGTTCTTGCTGCTTTCTTATTATCTCTCGTTGTTTTTCTAATAATTTTTGCCTAAGCTCGAGGTCTTTTGGATTTTCAGAGAAAAAAATTTTTGGATTTTCATTAGTCGCGTTAATATAGGCTAATATTTCTTGTTTATTAAAAGAGCCACAACAGCCTCTTCCACCAGCACAACCCTCACAAGGATTTGAAATTTTTTGAAAATTTAAAAGGGCAGGATTTTGTAGCTGCAAGCTTACTCCACTTATATTATGTTGTATAGCCTGCACATATCTATTTATCTGTTCTGCTTCTTGTTTGTTTATAATTTGTTTTGCTTGTGCTCTTTCTATTACTTTTTGCTGAAATCCACTAATTTGGTTATTTTGATCTTTATTCCCAGCCATTTAGCCACCTATTCATTTAAGAAATTATAGGACTGTGGGGTTGTGTGTCTTTTTAAAATTAATTCTACAAAATAATAAAAATTTTGAGCAAGAGGATGGTCTATTCCTAAATATTGTTTTATGCCTTTGAGCATTTCTTCATATATCTCCATTGCCTCTTCTTTTTTTTGTTTTGCTACAAAAAAGTTTTTTCTTTCTATACTTTCATTTACCTTAACTATTGTTTCTTTAAATTTTTCCATTTTTTGCCTAAGAAAAAGAGGCAAATTTTGATATCTTAAATTGCTGTTCACCTTTAAAACTTCATCTAAGCAATTTGTAGTGCAGCTATTACATCTAGTTCTATCCTCTACCCTCTGAAAGCTTATAGGACTCTGTCCTATATTTTTAGTCATATTCTGATTTTTAAAGTGGTCTTTATCAAAGCTCATAGATTTATAAATCATCTTTTCACCAATATAACCATCTATATTTTAGGTTAATTTATAGATTAGCCTAAAATTATTAGGCTAGCCTAATTTATAAACTTTTTTGTATTATGTATATTATGGCAGAAGCTATTGATAAATACCTCTTAGCGATAAGCGAACTATTAGAAAAAAATTTAATTGTAAAAACTTCAATGCTAGCCAAAGTACTTAAAGTCAAACCATCTTCTGTTGTTGATATGCTTTTGAAGCTTGAAAAAGAGGACTATATTATTTATCAAAAATATGTAGGAGTTAGATTAACAAAAAAAGGAAAAGAAAAAGTTAAACAAATAAAACAAAGAACCACTATTTTTTACGAATTTTTAAAAAAAATAGCAGTACCTGAAAAATTTGCTTACTCTGATGCAAAGGCAATAGAGTCAATCCTCTCGCCTATAACTTTAAGACAGATGCAAAAATTTTTAGTTTTTGTAGGACTTTTTAGCCCTAAGCCATGTTTTTTTGATTATTTTGAGCAATATCTAAAAAATGGAAAAATTACTAAAAAGTTAGCTAAATGCTCTCTAACAATACCAAACCAAGAGCTTTTCAAATCTTCTAAGACCACAACTCTAAAGAAAAAGAGTTAAAAATTTTTATATCCAAAATAAAATTGTGGTTTTTATGTCATTTTTATGTTCCAGAAGTTTTTGCTTTTTGGTTTTAGCAGGTATTTTATTTGGAATAATATTTTTAGCAGGTTGTCTTTCAACATCTTGTGAAAAAGATGCTCATTGTCAAAACTGGGAATATTGTGATCTATCTAAAAAGGTTTGTGTTCCAAAAGAAGGAATGTGTAACTTTGATGAAGATTGTAAAGACCCTACAAGATATTGTGATCAAAAAACACATCTTTGTAGGTCAAAAAAAGGTTTTTGTACTATTGATGCAGATTGTGAAAATTGGCAGACTTGTAATATAGCTAGTGGTAAATGTATGCCAAAGGCAGGATATTGTGATTCAAATTTAGCTTGTAACCAATATCAATATTGTGATAATTCTACTCATAGATGCAAAGCCCTTCCTGGTTACTGCTTTAATCACTTTGACTGCCAGCCTCATCAACTTTGTGATATGGATAAAAATAAATGTGTTCCACTCCCAGGTAGGTGTGATCAAGATTCTGATTGTCCAAACTATGCTTGGTGTAACATATCAAAAAATATTTGTACTCCAAAACCAGGTTTTTGTGAAAATGATTTAGATTGTAAGAACTACCAATTTTGTGATTCTAAATTAAAACGATGTCTAGCAAGCCCAGGCTTTTGTGATACTGATAATGATTGTCCTTCAACTCAAGTTTGTAATAAGAAAACAAACAAATGTGTGAATTTACAAAACAAATGTGGCTCTAATAAAGAATGTGGCTGGTGGCAATATTGTGAATTAAGTATTGGCAAATGCATCTCTAAAGAAGGTTATTGTAGCTCTGATTTTGAATGCTCTCCCTGGCAATCCTGTGAGCCTAACAAACATATCTGTGTACTAAAGTCTGGCTATTGCCAATCAACAGCAGATTGTAAAATAAATCAGCGCTGTGATTTAGATATGCACTCTCCAAATTTCCACAAATGTGTTCAAAAGCCTTGTAAGACAGATGCTGATTGCTACAACTCTTATTGTGATAAACTAAAAGAAGTTTGTAGATAACTTTACTTTTTGGTTTTTTCATATTTGTTTATTTTTAACCAGAGATAACTTTATAAACACTTCTTATCATAAATTATAATATCTTTTTTCTGGTGGTATTATATGTCTGTATTTGTAGCAAAAAATATTGAAAATAAAAATTTTTCACCTAACAATAACAAAAACCAGACTAAGTCTAAATTAAAAAACTTTTTTTCAAAAGCTTTAATACCAGCTCTTTTATTATCACCTCTTTGGCCTAGCTATTCTCAAAGCACAGATAAAGAACAAATTATTAAACCTTCTTCAGGTCCAATAAAAGTTCAAAATAATGTTTCTGATACCCTTCTAATAACTATTCCTACACAAAATTTAGATAAAACTGCTTCTCAAAACTTAGCTCAAGATTCTATTTTTATTACAATTCCCCCTTTTTTAGACCCCTATGGTTTAGATACAATAAATATAGATGTAAATGAGAATATTTCCTTAAAAATTTTTAATGAAAATACCCCTCTTAGTATTTTAGCTAAAACAGCACGCTTTAGTCCTTCTTCTTCTTTTGTAAGTACCAATCAGTCTTTAGTAAATACTCTAAACAATAGTGGAATTGGCTGGTATCTAAATGGGAGTGGACTTTATCTATATTTTCCAGATACATTACTTGCAAAAGGAATAGAGAATTTCAATTCATTTCCTAAGCCACACCGTCTAAATGAAAAAACAGTTTTTAGAGTAGTTGACCCTTCAAGAGTAAATCTAAACCTAAATTTTCCACTAAATTCAAATTTATATCTAACTGTTTCAGGTGGTCAAGTTTTAGCAAATGATCTTATTGTTACAGCTTTGAAAGATACTATTGAAGATACTGAAAAGACTTCTTTTGTCTTTAAGCAGAGAACTATTTCTCTAACAGTGCTAGGAACTGACTTAGAATCTAATTATAATTTTGAGAACAATTCTATATTAAATTTGAAAGGAGGTTTTGTTATTATACCTCAAACATTACTTGGGCTTAATTTTTCTTATTTTCAATCCTTTAGCCTTGCAGAGGATTTTGCAATGGCTCTTTCAGCTATTTACAATCAAAACATATATAAATCAGAACAAAATTTTCTGTTTGATTCAAATATTTCCTTTTTGTTTAGACCTCTGATTTTTAGGCTAGGGCTTGTTTTTACAGAAAAGCTATATCCTCCATTTGGTTTTATGGATCCAAATTCCCCTTCTGCAAAATCAAAATACTATTCTTATGGTGGCTCTATTATTTTTGCATCTAGGCCTAATTTAGAAATAGTTGGAGGTATGAATGTTTATACCAACGATAAGTCTAATGTTTATACTGCCTATTTTAATATTAATTTAGTTAAGCTTATTCTTTCTATTAATCTTTCATGGGTAAATGCAGAAAATCCATTTAAAAAAGTAGAAGATAGCAAAGACCCTCTTAATATGTACAAATTTTCAAAAGGAACATCCGTATACTTCCCACTACCTGTACCTATCTTTTTTAGTGTAACTTACAACTTTTAGATTTTTTAGTTAGAATTTAAAAATTTTCTTAGAGTTTAGTCTAATATGGAGATTGTTGTTAGCTCTTTTTCAACTAAATTAGATGCAAAAAAATTTGCAAAAATAGCAGTTGAAAAAAAATTAGCCTCATGTGCTTCTTTCTATAAAGTAGGCTCATTTTATTTTTGGAATTCAAAATTTTTTGATGAAAGCGAATGGGTAGTGGAATTTAAAACAAAGAATTCTACCAACCTTTTTAAATTTTTGGAGAAAAATCACCCATACTCTTGTCCTATGATCTATGTAATTAAGCCAGTAAAGGTAGCAAAAAAATATTCTAATTGGCTAGAGGGAAAAAATGGAGGAAAATAAAAATTCTAAAATTTTTTATAAAATCCACGAACAGCAGGGAGAGCTAATACTAGCACTTTGTGATGGTGAGTTAATTGGAAAAAAATTTTCAGACTCTAAGAGGGTTTTAGATTTAGATACATTTAAAAACTTTTATTTTGGCCAAGAGTTAAATTTAAAAGAAATAAAAATTTTATTTGAACAGTGCGATAGTATAAATATTGTAGGTAAAGAAGCTGTTGCACTTGCATTAGGGCTTGGATATATAAAGCATGAGGATATAATATATATTGATAAAATTCCGCATGTACAAATATATAAGCTTTGGACTAAAGGATAAAGTATTTAAAATAATTTGCAGTATTTTTAACATTTATTTGGGTGAGTTTGATGGGAAAAATAGTAATTGCAAAGCAACTTGGAGGAAAAAGAGTGATTACTAATGAAGGCGAGGACATAGGTAAGGTTGTAGATTTAGTTGTCCATGAACAGACAGGAAAAATTCAATCAATATTGGTAGAAGCAAATCCAGACAATGAAAGAGTAAGGAGTTTACCTCAAGAAGATGGTCTTCTTTCAATTCCATTTGAGGCAGTTTTAGCAGCAGCTGATTACATTATAATCGACAAGAAAAATATTCGCTAATCAGAACTCAAGTTTTTCTTCATCGCCATCAAAAAGGCTTGGCAATACCTCGCTTCATCATTTACGATATTTTGAATAATTAATATTTTATTTATTTGTATTTTAAATCTTTTATGAAAATTGCTATTTTCGGTGCATCTGGAAGAGTTGGTAGAAATTTTTCTAATTTTTGTTTACAAAAAAAACTAGACTTTGTAGCAGTAACTAGAAATGCACAAGCAAAAGAAATTTTAGGATCAGCCATTCCTTTTAAAACTGCTCAAAGTGTAGAAGAGTATAAAAAAATTTTAGAAGAGGTAGATTGCGTAGTTAACTTAGTTGGAAGTACTAATTTTAATTTAAACTATGAGCAATTATATGCTGCAAACACAAAAGCAACAGAGGATATCTTAGCTGCAGCAAAAGCAGCCTCTATAAAAAAATTTGTTCACATAAGCTCGATTGCAGTTTATAAAACTATAAAAGGAATTCCAACAAAAGAAAACTCTAGTCTTGAGCCTAATACTAATTATGGGCTAACAAAATTACAAGCAGAAAAAAAAGTTCTGAGCCATTCTAATGATTTTGAAATTGTTATTTTACAGCCAGCAATTATTTATGGGCCTGATTTTAGGGAAGGTTTTTATCCAGTACTCAAAAAAATAAAAGAAGAGAAAATGCCAATTATAGGTAGTGGCAACAATCATATTCCATTAGTTTTTTATAAAGATTTATTAGAAGCAATTTTTCTTGCTCTAAAAAAGAAATTTAAAAGACCAGAGAGATTTTTAATTGTTCAACAACCTCAACTAACACAAAAAGAATTATTTGTTTTGGCAGCTAAAATCTTAAATAAAAAAACAAATTTTTATTCTATTCCTCTCTGGCTTGCAAAACTTGGAGTTGGTTTAAATCTTTTTAAGGGAGTAAATTTGCAAATGCTCTCCCAACTAAGCGAGGATAGAATTTTTGATTGTTCTAAGGCAGAAAAAGAGCTTGGCTGGAGAGCAAAAACTTCTTTTGAGGATGGTATAAAACTAGTGGTAAAAAGTTTTTTTAATCAAGATGTTTGACCTATTTCTTTTTTTAACATTATTATTTAGGTTTTTTTAGGTTATTTAAGTTAAGTTTTTATATTCTAACTACATTTTAAGTTTATGGCTAATGTTAAAGATTATTTATTTGAAAGATTAGAAAAAAAAGGTGCTGCTCTTGCTGCACTAATCGACCCTTTGGATCATCCCTCAGCAGAAAAAGCAGTGTTGGCTGCAAAAGAGGCTTTTGAGGCAGGGGCTGACTATATTTTAGTTGGAGGCTCTATAGGTGTTGGTGGAGTACTGCTGGATGAAATTTGCAAAGAAATAAAACAAGAAGTTTCTTGTCCGCTGGTGCTTTTTCCTGGAAATATTTCCACAATTTCAAAGTTTGCTGATGCAATTTATTTTATGTCTTTGTTAAACTCAACTAATCCATATTGGATAACGCAGGCACAGATGCTTGCAATTCCTCTAATTGAAAGATATAAATTAGAAACTTTAGCTGTAGGTTATATTGTGATAGAACCAGGAGGAACTGTAGGCTGGGTTGGAGAAGCAAAACTCATACCCAGATCCAAACCATTTCTTGCAGCTTCACTAGCCAAAGTTGCAGAGCTTTTTGGAATGGATTTTGCACTTGTTGATAGCGGTTCAAATCCTATAGATGGGCCTGTTAGTGCAGAATTTGTAAGAGCAATTAAATCCTTTTGCTCCATTCCTATAATAGTAGCTGGAGGAATTCGCACAGCCCAACAAGCTAAAGACTTAGTAAGGGCAGGTGCTTCTATCTTACAAGTTGGAACAATTTTAGAAAAAAACAAAGATGTTAAAAAATCGATTTCTGCAATTTCTAAAGCTATAGAAGAGGGAGTAAAAAGCCGCTCAAATATTTAATACTCAAAAATTCTTTTTTGTTTTAATTTTTTTAGTGTAATCCATTTTTTTCTAATATATTTTTTTACTTCCTCTCTATTTAGATTTTCAGCTAAAAATTTTATTGTCTGAGGATCAGAGGTATAGCCTGAGTTAAAGTCTCCTATCTCGTTTTTTATTTTTTCTATTTGCAAATCTCTAGTTACTTTTGCAATTATGGAAGCTGCACCAACTATTGGATAGATATCGTCTGCTTTATTTTGTGCAATAATCTCTATTTTCTTATCTTTTAGATATTTTCTTATTCTTTTTTCAAAATTTTTTGGTTCTGGGTCTGGAGAATCAATATATACTTTTGTGCATTTAGAATTTTCAAGCAATTTTGCACAATAATATGCTTCAATTTCATTTAGATTTTTTTCTTCCATCAACTGATTTATTTGCTCAGCACTAATTACAATTTTTTTTATTTTGCATATTTTTTGAATTTTATAAAATAGTCTTTTTCTTTTATTTTTACTTAAAAGTTTGGAGTCTTTAACTCCCAATTCTTTTAATTTGTATTCTTCCATCGGACTAATAAGTGCAAGAGAAATAACCATCGGGCCTATAATACAGCCTCTTCCTGCCTCGTCTATTCCACCAATCATCAATATA
>JAOAJF010000010.1:24238-24479 GCA_026414325.1 Microcaldota archaeon | reverse complement strand
TCCTTTGTAAGTTCCACAATCTAAAAGTTCAAATAGGTCAGTTGTTTTTTCAACAGCTTTTTCTGAAAGAGCACAGCTATAAATTTTATCAGATTGGTAACAACATCTAGCTTCTAACAAATTTTTATTTGGATTTAGAGTGCAACCTAAAAAAAACATAAAAAGAAAAAGAATTATGCCTATAAATTTTTTCATTTTCAACTTTCACCTATAGATTCTTTGATATAAAATGTATCAAATA
>JAOAJF010000010.1:249-24228 GCA_026414325.1 Microcaldota archaeon | reverse complement strand
GATTATAGTGATTGCTAAAGACAAAAAAGGATAAAGAAATGTAGCTAAAGATACTTCCACTATAAATTGTTCTAAATCTGAGGAAAATTCTAGTTTGTCTGAAACTTTTTCTTCTTTTTGAAAAGAAAAAGAAGCAAACGGTCCCATTTTTTCAAAACAGATAGTCTGTATTTTATCCTGTGTGCTTGTCCCACTACCTTGAGGTATCTCTTGAACTAAAGAAGGTTGAATGAATATATAAGCAATTGGAAAGATAAAGTAAAAACCTACTGCAACTGCTATAAAAAGCCCGCCAATTCCTCTAAGAGGTGGAATAAGTCTAAGCAATAAACCAACTGGTAAAAAGAATGATAATAAATTCTGCTCCAAATAAGTTACAAAAAAATATTGAGCAACTAAAGAGATAGATAAAGTTGCCAATCTATTTGCAATATAATGATATGTTTCAATTTCTTTGTAGAGATCTCCTTCCCAAATTTTACAAATTTGCCAGCCAACATAAGAAACACATTTTGAGCCTTCTACTTCTTTTGCTTTATTTTTATTATATACGTCTAAATAGAGTGCATAGGCAGCTTCTAGATATTGTGCTATTTTACATTTTATTAAAGTAAATGGCCCTGCACTCTCTGACCAAAGTTTTATTTGCTGACCCTGACAGAGAAAAACTGCAGAATCTGAAAGAAATAGTGATTGAATATATCCAAAACCTATAGAAAGAAAAGCAAGGAAAAAGACTATTAAAAAACCAGTAGCTGTAGTTTGATAAAATTCTGATATTGCAAATTTTTTTACATTCTCTGCATCAAAGGCTTTGCCCAACATATAGATAATAATATTGGCAAAAAAACAGAGTGCAAGGGCGATCATCGCTAGTTTAATCCAATAAAACTCTTCAGAATAAGAAGTTTGTTTATACCAATTCACATTAAATAATTTAAAGGAAGATTGATCAAGTTTTTGTGCTTTTCCCCAATCCTGAGAGTAGACTAGTTCAAAGTTAGAAAGTAAAACCAATAATAAAAAAAATGTAATTTTATGCCAGGTAGAGAAGTTTGGAAACATCAATATCACCACCTAAAATTGAAGCTAGGTCCCTAACAAATCCTAAAACCACTACTAAGATTATAGTTGGAATAAAAAATGCTAAAAGAAAGTTAAGTGCACTAAGACCAAAATAAATACTAAGATTTGGAGAAAAGCTTTTTTTATCTACAGGATAAACTGGCTGAAGAGTTTTTTTATTTTCTTCATAATTGAAAATTGCATCTGGATAAGGAAAAGTTTGTTCTGTGAACGACCCAACCTCAACTAATTCTGCCATATAAAGATATTTATCAGAAATGAATTTGTTTACATCAGCAACATTGATAGACTGGCTTGTTTGTTTTTGAGTATAAATATTGAAACTTTTACATAGTTCATCCGAGGAAAATACCAGACAGTGCAATGAGACTGAAATTGCTGTGCTATTTAGAAATAGCCCATACACAACATAAGCCATGGGAAATAAAACATAAAAACCTATCCCTATAGCAATAAGTGCAGAGCCAACATTTTTTACAAATGGTAAACATCTGAAAAACAGCCCTATTGGAAGCAAAAAGACTATTAAACCAGAAGCAGAAGATAAAAAGAAGAGCAAAAAGTAATGAACCAATATATTAAACAAATAAAAGTTGTTTAAATTTAGTAAGAAATTGTACACTCCAATAAAATTGTAGGCTCCTGCTGCATTGTTTATATTTATTCCACTAAAATAAGAGATAAAAGATTGAAGGATTAACTCACCGATACTAGATGAATAAGTATAAGCTGAGCCTAAAATATGAAAATATGCAATATCTCTTCTAAGTATTATTATAGTGCTATGAACTCTTTCTATAATATTATACATAGTCTGTTGAGCAAAATCTAAAATTGGAGTATGAATAGAAATAGTTTTTGTCTGAGGAAGACCAAATAAATTCATAATAGAGGAAATATCAAAGTATTTTTCACAGCTAAGTGTTAAAAAAAATCCTATAGAAGCTATTAAGAGGCTTAAAATAATTGTTTCTATTATTTCTCTTTTAGACCATTCCAATAATCTTGGATTAGAAGTAAAAGAGCCAAGCATAAAGGCTATTGCTATAATAACAATCAAAGAGGAAAAAGCAATTAAAAAGAATTTAAAATATTGTGACGAGAGTATTCGGTTAGAAGAGCAAAATGAATCTGGACTTTGTGCAACGAATACTCCTTTTGAGTAGATTTTAACTGAAACCCAATCTGACAAACTTTTGTCTTCGGCCGTTCCAGCAACCCCTCTAACTTTTAGAATACAGCCCTTTTCTTTAAATCTAACTTTTATTGAAGCAAAATCAGCATTTTTAGAAACTGAAGATAATTCGCATTTTCCACCATATAAAGGAACTAAGGATGTTTGAAAATCATAACCTTTAATTTTATAAGGTACTAAGAAAACAAAATCAATATCTACTTCATTTCTCTCTCCAAGATAAAGTCGAAGATTTTTTTCTAAGTCCTGACTTTGTTCTACTGAAAGTGGGCTTCCTGCTATTTTTACTTTATCTATAGCCAAAACTGGTTTTTCTAAAATAAAGTTAAACTCTCTAAAAATTGTTTGATCATCGCCAACAGGAGTAAGGAAAACAGTAAGAGATTTTAAATCATAAAAAGTATTAAAATGAAAAATTGCTGGTAAAGAAGCCACAGTAGGGCTAAAAGAAGAATATTTTAAAGTTCCATCAAATAGCTTTGAATTGAGATTTATATTTACCTTATTTGTATTTTGTAAATTTTTTATTTTTATTATAATAAATTGCTCTTTATTTTGTTCCGAACCATCTAATTCAAAATCTAGATAAGTACCATCTTTTTGTTTATCTTTGTAAATTTCTGCTAAAAACTTTATTTTCCCTGAACAAGGACCAGAATAGAGCTCTATTTCTTTATCTTCAAAACCTGCACTAGAAGGCCCTCCTTTAGCTTTTATCAATATGTTATCTTTTTCACCATTTGGGCATATCGAGGAAGTATTGAGCTTTATAAGGGTTCTTATTTCTTTATCAGAAAAACTTTCATATTTGTCTAAAATTGTGTTTGAAGCAATATTTGTCTGAAAATCTGTCTGAGTACATGCAGAATTAAGACAAGTCCAATTCAAAAATAAATTTTTCTGATTAGAAGTATTTGGATTAACTATTACTAAAATATTTAGAGAAAAATCTGTTGAAAAGCTAGAGGGTTGAAGATTTCTACTTGGCTCAGAAGCAGTTGCTAAAATTTCAATGTTGTCTCTATAAACTTTCCCTTCCCCAGCTAAGGTATAATTTACTAAATTCGTTGAGCAAAGAAGAGTAACACTTTCTATTGTAAATGCTCTTTCATTTTCGGTATAATAAGGCGCTACATTAAACCTTATTTTATAAGGGGAGTACTCTCTCTTAAGAGGAAAAGAAAAAATAAAATCTAAACTAAATGAATTTGGCGGTATATTGGCATAGGAAAAAGAATACCTAGATCGTAAATAATTTAAAAGGTCTTGGGGAAAATCTTGAGAACAAAAATAAGGTTCTAAAGAATGGGTTTTTTGAGAAAGGCTACAGGACGAGCCATTTGGAAGAGCTATAGAAAAATAAAAGCTATTAAAAGGTATACCAAAAGTGTTGTAATCATCAATATCTTTTATAGTTCCATTCACTTTACAAAAAAAGTTTGAAAGTGTATAAGTTAACATTGGCTTGTAAAAAGTAATAGAATAGCGTTTTTCGTTTTTTGGAAAAAATTGCCAACCCTGCCCTTTGGAAATATTTACACCATAGCCTAATGTAAGAAGATCTAATTTGTTTATACTCTTTCCATTTTCATCTAAAATATCACTATTGTAAAGAAATATGTCTTTAGCTAAAAAGAGCTTAGTTTCTCCATCTTCAACAACATGAAAACATAAATTTGGTCTAACTGTTTGATTGCAAATAGTAAAGAAGTAAGAACCAGCTTTAAAGTATATAGAAGAAAAGTTAAAAACACATGGATTAACATTGTTTTGGTCTGCTGGACAGCTGAAAAATAAGTAATAATAAAAGGTTGAGGTAAGGTTAACACTGTTTAGGTTTCCTTCTTCTAAGTTATTTATATCAGGAGGTTGAGCAGTAGCATAAAGATAAAAAATAGGTGGTGAAAGAGGAGGGGGTGGCACCTGAGCAAAAATTACTGAAATTAAAGTTAATAATAAAAGGAAAAATTTTTCCATATTAAGTCAACCTTGCTAATATTGATAAATCTATTTCTAAACCTAAAGCATGAGCTAGAGCAGAAGAAAAAGAAATTGTAAGGGAAAGAGAAAGTAACATAATAAAAATGGATTTTACTATTACAAAATTTAGCACCTTATTAAGATTTGAAAGTAAAATATCCATTATAGAGGATACATTGTCAGGGATTGTAGAATCATTATAATAATTTGGATCGCACCGATAGGATTCTATAGATACGCCCCATCGATTTTTATTTACATTAGGAGGGATATTTTGGTTTGGATTGCGCAAATATAAGTCTAAGTTTGGAAATACATTCTCTAGATCTGTTTTCTGATTAAGAATTGAATCTTGTTTTGAATAATTGGCATTATAATAATCTGTAAATAAAGCTATAGAAAAAGGAAAAATAAAATAAAAAGATAGGCATAAAGAGATTAGAGCTATCCCTGCTTTTCTAGTTAGATTAAAGAATGCTAAAAACAATCCTATTGGAAACAAGAGACAAATAATAGATTGGCCAAAAACTACCAATATAGATTTTGTAAAATATATTGCAAAAGAGCCTAAGGCTAAAGCATTAAATAAAAGGTTGATTGGACCTCGAAATATAGAATAGAGCGAACACGTAGAAGTACCAAAACCTGTAGAATAAAAAGTAATATAAGATGACTTAGAAGCTTCGATTGCTGTTGATTCTGAAAAAGAGATAGCTTTTTTTAATAGTATTTCTAATAATCTATCATTTTCTTCTACTAAAACAATTGCTTTTTGTTGTATTGTTATATTGGAGCCTTTAGCAGCCATCTTTTTTAACACATCTTCTGCTATTGAGTCTCCACTAAAACGAGAGCCCCATCCAGCTGGATCAAAATTAATAATCCAGCTTAATTTTTGCGAGATAAAATTATAAGAAAATAATACGAAAATAAGAAAGAATATTAATACAGCTAAACTTTCCACTTCTTTTAATGCAATAAATTTTAGTTGCTGAAAGTTAAGCAGATGACCTACTAATAAAAGTAAAACGATTATTGAAATTGCTATTGAAATAGAAACTGCTAAAGAATTGAAAAAACAAGGAGGAGGAGAACTCTGGGCAAAAAGCACGTGTATGAAAATCAATGCTACAAAAACAATATTTTTTAGCATTTAAATCAACTTGTACAATCCAGCAATTTCTATATCCCCTCCTAAAAATGGAGATAAACTTCTAATAAAGGAAAGCAATATAACTATCGAAAAGGATGGTAAAATAATTGACGGTATTAAAAGAAGCCCTATTCTTATCCAACCACTTTGAGTATAAAGACCTTCTGCAGAACTTGTAAAAGAAAGAATATCTGAAAGTCCAAGGCCACCCTCAGAGCAAGAATCACAATTCTGTCTAATGTAAGGCAAGTATCTACAATCACTTTCACAAGATTCAAAGCAGCCAAAGCAAGGATCTGTTTCTATATTTGAAATTCTACAACCAGAAGAATGAAAATCATCACAAGAATAACCCACTAAATCTATAAGCTCAGAACTATCTTTTTCTGAGCCCTCTACATCACAGCCATAGGAAAGTCTACCACCTAACAAAGAGGGATCAAACCTACATCTTATTGGACAGGCTCTAGCCTTTTTTTGTTCAAAAACACATTTGTTTGATTGAACTGGTTGGACTTTTATTAAACATTTATTACAATTTAGACCTTGAAGAATGAAGTAGGACAATCCCTTAGTTATATCTAGTCCAACTATTCTATAAACTATAGGACAGAGCTGACAGTTATCCTCGACAGAAATTTTTTGTTTTATTTTTCCATCGCTAGATTTAGTAGAGAAATCTCCATCAAAAACATTGTGAAAAGATAAACCAGGCATTGCTCTTGCATTATATGAAGCATAACAATTTTTGTCTACAGCAAAGATAGTCCACTGCCTTCCACCATAGCTTATTGTATAGTTTCCACAGAATATATAATTTGGATTAGCAGTTGTGTTTATCTCACCACATTCTCTATAATTTGGATGGCCTGACTGAGCAATTAATTGATCTAAACCAGCATATTTAGAGTATGGAGTACAATTATAAGGCTGATAGTTTTGCACTAAAGTAAAATTAATATAATACCGTCTGCCACCTTCAAAATAAGAGCAATAATCCACCCACCAATCATTTTGAGCTTGTGTTCCATCTTGTTTTCTATCCCCTGCCCTATAAGTAGTAGAATTATAAAGAACTACAGACTGATTGCAAAGAGGATTTGAATGGCTCTTGTTTATAGTAATAGAGCTAATTCTAATCCAATAGTTGTTTGCCTGAAGCTGGTTACAGCTATAGGCCTCAGCCTCACAATAAGATAAATCACTTGTTCTAATTAATCCTTTACAAAATGGCTCGCAATTATGAGCTGGATTAGAAGAGGTAAAAGAAAGTGTAAAATTACCACATTGGGCTAGGTTTAGTTTTTGTAATTCATCATAACGACAGGAATAAGGACATGCACTAGCATTTGCCATAGCCCTATCTTTGGAATTACTCTCTATATACGGTCCGCAGGACTCAAAACCGCTTTGAGAACGAGAAGGAATAATTAGAATTGGATAGCAAGCAAATTTTTCTAAATTTGTATTAATTTCTCCTAATGAAGGAAAATACGAACTATCTACACCAGCTGGGAGATAATAGGAAGAAGAATAATTTAGAATTACTAATAGAGTATGATTTTGATCATAAAATGAAAGAGTGGAAGGCTCAAAACCACAATTAGAAAGATTGAAATTGATTTTTGAATAAGGATTAGAAATACTTAGCAATGTAGCAAACTTTGGCCAGGATTTGAAAAAACATTCAGATGGGCAATAGTTAGAAGAGCAAAAAGTAAGAGCATCTTTATCAATAGTACAATCTAAAGAGGTAAATGGATTTGGCCTAGCATTAACTTTGTTTTCACTATCAGACCAGGATTGAGTAAAAACAAATCTATCATCTCTTGCAATGAAATCTGGGCAGAAAGAGTACTCGCTAGATTTTAAGGTCTGATAAGCAGTTGCAACAGGGGAAGCAGAAGGTATTTTCGTTCCTTCATATAAATTATTTCCCTGGCAGTTTATATAATAGCCCAACTGTTGATCATAACTACAGCTAATATATCTATTAGGATCAAAGCCACAAATAGTAACCAAAAATGTTTTGGAATAAAATGCTGCAAAAAGAGGCTGATTTTGCTCTATTGCTTTTTTAGCGATTGAAGAAGGATTTAAAAATCTGCAAGAAGGTGGACATCTTGCACAGTTTTTTGACACTTCATCAGCCATTTTACCAGAAATAAATGTAGGTGGTAGAGAACATTCTGCTGCTGAAGCTTGAATTTCTTGAATGTAGCTAGAAACATTTATTTTACATATTTTAGGGCAGCGATTGCAAGCCTCTTTGAATTTTCCATTTTCACAATATTTTGAAAATATTGGATCTTTATATTTTTCTGAGTTTGCATCAAAATAAAGCCTACAATCTATAGGACAGATAGAGTTAGCAAATTTATCTTCTACATCTTTTAAATTTCTAATAGAGTTTGGTAGACCACATAGCTCATTACAAGTTCCAGCTGCTTCTAAAGGAGAATAAACCATACAGATTGGCTCACCCTCGCTGTCCATATACTCAAAGCAAGCCTTACAATCTTTACATTCTACTTTATCCTTAAAAAGTAATTCTTTTGTTCCATCCTCCAATTTAGTGTATACCCTACAGACAGATGGACAATTTGCACACTTATCAGAGCATTTATATGGATCTAACTTTGGTTTTATTCCCTTAGAATTTTGATCAAGTGGAAAAGCACTAGAACTATATTTTATTTCTTTTAAACCATATTTGCAGCTACTTGGACAATTTGAACAGGCTGAAGGTTGGGTACAATATTTTTGATTTGGTTCATAATATGAAGTATAATTTTCCAGCCCCATTGCTCGTATAAACTTACAAGCATTTGGTAGATTGTTACAAGCAGTTTCATTACATGCCTGTAAATTTGTTGGTAAAAGCCTACAGTTATCTGGGCAATTTAGTGAATCCGCTACTTTTATTTTTCCAAAAACTTTGTTTTTATCTTCATCTTCAACATAGCAAGGTTGAATTCCTTTGCTTAACAAATATTCGAAAAGATTTTTGTTTTTGTTATTAGGATCTTTCTCTTTTTCTTCTAATAGTTTAATAAAATCAAAATAACCAATAAAAGAAGATGGATTATATTCTCCTGCAGGATTTAAGGAAGAATTATAAGCTAGAGGTGGATTGAGGTTGCATTCTTTTGGACAAAAAGGAACTTCTTGTTCTGAAAGTTGCGAGCTAAAAATAGCTCCTCTAAAAGTAAACCAAGAAATTAAGTAAGTGAGTGGCCAGATCAAAAATAGCCCAAGTCCTATTGCAATAAATAGACCTCCTATTTTTCTTGTAAAAAAGAATGTTCTAAATAGTACACCCAATAAAATCAAAAATGGTCCAAAGACAGGAGCAATAAAATTCAAAAATGTTTTTTGTGCCATTAGACTAATTAAAAAAGAGGATAAAAATTGCCCTTCTGTTGTTTTTATTTCAACATCTAATCTTTTGTAAGCACCAGGTCTAGAAGTTTCTGAATATGCTAGAAAATAAATATTCATCTGGAAACCTCTGTTAAAAAACGTATCTCTTCCTAGTCTAATAGACTCTTCTAAAGTTGCTCTTAATGCACTATCAGCTAATTTGATTAAATTGTCTAAATAGCAATTAGAATATTCAATATATCTTGGAATATTTTTATCATAAACATAATTTTCCGGGCAGGGTGAAACCAAATAATTAGAAGAAGAAATTATTAAAGAGTCTAAAGCTAGAATTGAGCCTAAAATTACTGCTACTAAAAAAGAGGTTATAAAAAGCTGGCCTATTTCTGTTTTTATTAATGCTTTGACATCAGCTAAATCAAAAAAAGAAGCACCAAAATAACCTAGTACTAAAAAGATTATTGCAAAAGCTAAAAATAAAATTAAAAAGGTGGAAAAATTAGATAATATTAAACTAAGAGCAGGATAGTTTGAGTCAATTTGTAAACCTACAAACTTTGAAAAATCACTTTGTAATTGATTTGGCTCACTAACAGAAAACAAATAAAAAACAACTATTAAATAGAAAATCTTTAGGTTTTTCATATACCTAACCACTAAAAAATCCTTTTAATGCTTTGAAAATTCCCATACTGCAGGTGATTACAATTACTAATATAAGATTTGGTATAAATACTGCTAAAATTGTTAAAAATCCTACTACTGCTAATGAATCTCCAATAGTGTTATCTCCTAGATCTATGATTTTATTTAATGCCTCTGGACCAGAGGTTTGAAATATTTTTTCTATTGAAACAAAGCTACAGACATAGATTAAAGGAACAAAAATATATAGTGAAATAGAAATTGCTATTATAAAATCACCAGCATCTCTTAAGAGAGGGATTATTCTAAGAAAAATTCCAGCAGGTAAAATAAAAGAAGTAAGCATAGCAAAAAGATTTTCTACAATAAATTTTTGTGCGTAGATAGAAGCAAGCAGAGGAATCAAATATGAATTTAATGTTTCTTTGTAAGTTGACCATTCTCTTTTGCCTGCCAGATAGTAAACACCAAAAGTACCTGAAGTTGGGGCTACAGATTCTGCATCTGCATAAAGTTGCATTGAATCAAAATAATTTTGGAAAGATTCTTTAACTAGCTGTATTGATTTAGAAGTACTAAAAGAAATAATCTTATCAAAATAAGAAGAGATGTAAAGAATTGGGTTTATTCCATAAAGCTCTTTTGGTAAAAAGAATGAGGCTGCTAAACAAGAAAAGTTTATAGCCCCGACTATAATCAAAATCAAAATAACAGACCAAAAAAGAGTTAATCCCTCTGTTTTTGCCCACATAAGTAAATATGGATTATGAATTGTCTGACCGACCATATAAGAAATTATTACTAAAAAGATAACTAGTGCAATAGCATATAAAATTTGAGAGTTTGGACTAAAAAGCTGCTCAAGAGAGTAGGAAAAGCATTTAATTGGGCCTTTTAATATATCCGAATCAGACTGAGATGATACTATATTAAATATAATATTTAATAAAAATAAAAAAATAGTTATTCTTTTCATCATATCAGCCTTTGTAGTGCAAACAAATATCCCTCCTGGCCAAGTACTGAAGAAAATTGTCTACCTAAAATTATAGTAAAAGTAAATTGAAAAATTATACAAATAAAGATTAATAGAGCTATAAGCATTAAATTAGGTAAAACAAATTCCACCAATGGCTCATAAAAATCTTCGATTATTTGGTGTTCTGGAAAAATAGTTGTTTTTCTAATGTCATTTCCCACAGCTATTGGAACATAAATTTTTGCGAAATTGATTAAAAATTGGATGAAGCTTGACCATAAGGAGCCTTCTAAAAGAGGAGTGGGAAGATCTGGAGCGTTAGGGACAGGAGAGCCTATAGGAACTCCAAGAAGAGAGAGTGCAAGAGCTATCAAATAAGCTATTACTGAGCTATCGAATTTGTATAGAGGTGCTAATGCAAATGCCCACACTGAAAGGGTACTTTTTTTAGGTAATTCTGTATCTGGAAAATTTAGCTCTTTGGCTAAATTTACAAACTTTTTTTGTTGGGCTAGTTTTAGAGAATAGTCAAATAGCTCTGAGCTTAAGCTAACAGCTAATGGGAAGATAAAAATAAAGGAAAGACTATAGCCGACTATAATAGCACCAAGTTTTTTTGTAATAGGGATGAATCTTAAGAGTATTCCAAATGGTAAAAGAAAATTCACAATCAAAGCAGATAAAAACATTACTATTGCAAAAACTCCTTCTAAAAGAAGAATTAATGAAAAGCAAAAATCTAATGCAAAAAATAATTGACTTAAGATTAAGTTTGTACCATAACCATAAGATTTGCCCTCAGTATACGAATAAGCTCCAAAGGAACTACTGATAAGATAGTTAGTAGATAGACCTTTTTGGTAATTATAATTAAAAGTGCTAAATTTTAGATAATAAAAAGTATTTTTTATCAGCATCTTTGCTTGCGAACTTAAAAAATCTTTTATTGAAGAAATATTTTGGTCTATTTCAATTTTTGGATGAACATTCTTTGCATTAGAGAGATAACCAGAATAAAATGGAATTTGGTCTTTGGACAGAGGCTTAATTTGAAGAACACTAAAAAGAGCTAAAAGCAAAATACAGATTCCAAAAAAAAATAAAAGATCAGCTAATTCTTTTTTTACCCATGCTCTTAAAAAATCAGAATAGAAAAAAGAGCTTAACATATAAGCTAAAGCTAAAATAAAGATAGAGATGCCAAGACCATAAACTATAGCTAGACCGATTTCTAGTGGCATTTTTTCACGTAGATTTTTCTATTTCTTTTGCTTTTTCTAAATATTCTGCAGCTAAACTTTCTAATTTTGGTTTTAGATTAAATAGCTCTTCCTCGGTCATTAAAGAAAAACGATTTACAAGATATTGGTCTTCAATTCTTTTTATAAAGTGAGTTAAAAGAGAATTGTTTTTTCTATAAAAATGATGAGCGGCTGCAAATAAAACCACTAAATCATAATAAAGGAGAAATCTTAAAAAAAGCTTTGAAAACTCTGTTTCTTGTTCAGCCATATCAGAATAAATTTTTTGTGCCTTTTGAAAATTAGAATTAGAAACCTCTTTTTCTAATTCTGCTAAATTTTTTGGAAAAAGATAAAAAACATATGCATGTAAACTTAAAAATATTTGTCCTAAAGCAAGAGTAGCATACTTTTTTAAAAATGGTCGACCGGTTACGGCATTAATAAAAAGGGAGGCGCTGTAGTTTAAAATCTGATCCCTTTCTTTGTTTAATTTTGTTAATCTTTTAACAACGTCCGATATATTTTTTTCTTTTTTATTCAATGCATTTTCCAAATCCCTTATATCAAGTTTTAACATTTTTTAACCCCCCCTATTAAGACTTCTTAGCATTTGTAAAAACAGAGAATAAGAATTGGAGATTTGTGCGATTGAATCTGCTTTGTTAGTCTGATTAACAACTAAATTTATTATATCATCTACATCTCTATTACCAGTTTTTAGGGCTCCCCATTTTTTACCCTCCATAAAAAACGGGAGGGCTAATGAATTACCTAAATTTAAAAGGCCGGACAGAGCCTGTTTGCCTAGGTCATAAGTATTGCTTTTATCGTTTGAGTTCTGAATCTCATTTTGTAAGGATTTTAGACCATAAGCGTAGAGTTCTGAACCAAAATTTACTAAAGATGATTTAAACAGTTCTAGACCAGTTTTTCCTAAACCTTTAAAGAAAGCTCCTTTAAATGGTGCTCTTGGAACAAACTTTGATTTTCTTCTAACAGCAGCAAAGGCAACCATATTTACAAGGCCTTTAGCTCCAGCAGAGGCTGCAAAAGAAAGAATAGTGGGTTTTTTTTCTTCTTTGTTGCTAGAATTGTCCTTAGAACTTTCTCCAAATAATTTAATAGAAAGAGTACCTATTGGATCTCCTATATAACTAGCCGCCGTATTTGCAATAGATTGTAGGGTATAACCAAAACCGCTGCCCCCTTTATTCTTTGTTCCTTGAGCAGTATTAGTGTCAGCAGATGCTGGCTGCCCTGATTGAGTATTAGTTGTTTGATTGGGATTAGAAGACTCGTTTTGTGGAGTTGGGGCCGAATCTTCTTTGCCTTTTAGCTTATTAAAATCGTTTCCAAGTTCCTTGAGATTGGAGGCAATATTTTCAAAGATATTCATAAATCTTGAAGCGTATTGCGAAGTTGAATCTGGTTTATCTTGTTTTGCCATCGGAGAATAATAAGCTGTAGCAGATAGATGTCTGGAGGGAAGATTTCTTGCAACTCCAAAATCAAAAAACATCAATGGGTTTCTTCCCATAATAAAGTTTGCTACAAATATGAGTCCTGCAACTATTGTTGAAAACCAACAGAGGCTGAAAGTTTTGTTTTTTTGCTCAGGTACACAAACTTTAAATTGAGTAAAAGAACCACTATAGTTTTGTAAATAATTTTCTGGAAGATAAGAAGCCTGTAGCTGGCAATTAGTTTTAGTTAATAAAGAGGAATCAGCTTTTGGAAAAAACTTAAGAGAAATACTATAACAAGTGCCTGGTGAAAGTTTAAGAGATGCAGTAGCTTTTCCATCTAAATCGCTAACAACGTAGCAGGAAGACTCTATAGCAGCACTATTTTCTTTTTGAGTATTTACTAGAACATAACCTCGTGGAATTGGTTTATATGGACCAGCTAATGAATCATCTTTATTTTCAGTCAACAAATTAAGATAGATCTTTATTGTTTGACTTTGAGAATCTAATTCATAATAGGATTTTATAAAAGAAGAGTTTAGATTAGGAGGACAATAAGGAGGGGATTGAGCAAAAGAAAGAAAATAAAAAGATAAAAAGAGTAGCACCACCCCAATCTTCTGCATATTTTTATTATTATGTTAAGATTTTTAAATTTTTTTAAAAAGAGAAAAGTGTTAAAAGCAAACAAGAGTTAGATTAATAAAAACTTTTTACTAAGTTAAATAATAGAATATTAGAAAATGGCCAAGATGGTGTAACGGCAGCACAAGGGATTGTGGAAGCCCTATGCTAAAATATTAGCATTGCTGCAAAACTCCCTTAGTCTGGGTTCAAATCCCAGTCTTGGCCCGTTGTTTTTTGTTTTAATAGAGAGCAGAGCTTAGCATATGCTTTTGCTTTTTCTACATGTTTGGTATAATCAGAAAGCTCTAAGTAAGCCAAAAAGTATTTTTCTGCTTCTGAAAAATTATTTAATAAAAAATAAGCTCTTGCTAAAAAATAATATAGATAGTTTAGACTATTATCTTTACAATATTCTAATGCTTTAAAAAAGAAAAAAATCGAAGTATATAAAAATTCTTTTTGCTTTTCTTTGTAGTTTGGAAACTTTTTTAAATAAGAGAAATTGTCTGCTGCATATAAATAACCCATCCCTAATCTCTTATTAAGTGTTGGTGAAAAAGGCTCAAGTTTTAGTGCTTGATAGAGATATTTGAAGGCTTTATCAAAATTATATTTAAACATATAAATTTTTCCAATATCTCCTAAAATTACTGCCCTTTTTTTAGAGTTAGATTTAGAAAAAGCTCTTAAAGCTTCAAAAAGAAACTTTTTTGCAATATTGTATTTTTTTATACTTAGAAAATATCTTCCAACCAACCATTTTAGAATTGGACTAAAGCCATAGAGTTTAGCTGCCTTTTTAGAATATAAAAAAGCTTTTTTATATTGTTTTGTTTTTAACAAACCATAAATATAAAGGTAAGAAAAATAATTAGGAGGATTTTGGTCTATTGCTTTTGACAAAATTTGTACTACCTTTGGCCAATTGTAAACTCTAAAATATAGATAAGCTTCTAAAAATAAAGAATTTTTATAATCTAGAAAAGTTTTAAAATCTTCTACAAATAGTTTTGCATCTGAAAAATTAAGAGATTTTACTTGTCTAATCCCTTTCCTTAAAATTTCTAGGTTTTGCTTACTATTTTGATTGAATTGGGCAGAGTTCATTGATATAATAAATAGGTTAGAAAAATTTATTAATTTATGTTTTTAAAAATAGTTATATGTGGTATAATTTAATAGAAAAGCTCCCGCCATCAAATTTGAAAAATGCAAAACCAACTGGCAGATGGGATCCTGATGTACAAAAGGCAAAACGCCTTGGAATTAGATACAAAAGTTGGAACGAGATAGGAAGACATTGGCTAGCAAATCCAGGAATTAATCGACCTTATGCAAGGTTTTGGTCAGAGGCAGGGAATTTTTATAGAGAAATAAAAGAACTAGAAAACAAAAAAGATGTTAAAAATATTTTAAAATTACAAAATCAAGCTTTAGTAAATGTTAGAGATAGTATTAGAGAAGTTTTTGAACTAGATGAGAGCTATAAAATTATTTTTGATTCCAATGGCTCAGTTTTATGCTCTACAGTAGCAAAACTTTTCAAAAATAAAAATCCGAGATATTATTCCTTAACTTTTTCAGATCAAGGAAGATTAGTGTATGCAGCAATAGCGCTAGAAGCAAGAACAGTAACAAAATTCGTATCAAATTTTGAGCAGCCCATGGCTATATTTGAGGCTCCTCTACCGAAGAAAAAGATAAATGTAAAGTCTCCTTTTCCTCGCTCTATTAAAACTATAGATATATTTAATTTTGATAATACTTATAAATCAGATGCAAAAATAATAGAAGAGTATGAAAAAGAAATAAAAAATAAAAATATAGATTTTATTCTTTTGCTTCATGTTTCAAGAACAGGTAGGATTTTACCAGTAGAAGACTTGATAAAAATAACAAGAAAAATTAGGCCAGAGCTTTTTGTTTTTGTTGACGGAGCACAGGCCATAGGAAGAATGAGTTATGAGAAAATAAAAAATATAATAAAACTTGCAGATGGCTATTTAATAGTTGGGCATAAGGCCTTAGGTGCAGCAATATCTGCTGCCTTTATAATAAATAAGAATGCTAATGAGGCAATTAATAAAAAAATAAAACAAGCTCCATTTTATAATTTAAAACTTTTTCAATTTGAAACTCCGGAACAGAATATAGAAATTTTAAACAGAGCATTGGAAGAAGGTAAGCAATATTATTTTATTTCTGCTCCAGAATTACTAACACTAAAAGTTGCATTAAAAGACAATGTGCAAAATTTTTGGCACTATCAAAAAGAGATTTGCTTCTATAAAGAAAGATTATTGAAATTTCTTAGAAATCAGTCAAATATATATTTGAATGTTAATAGATTTTATTCTGTTGATGATATAGTTGCATTTCATCTTAGAACTCCAACAGAGGCAATAGAGCTAAAAAATAACTTACAAGAGCTTCAGCCTCCAATAACTATTGGGCCGCTAACAGAAAATTATGCAATTAGAATAGGAATTGAACCTAAGCTTCCAAATTTAAGTTTAACTATGGAGTATTTGGAAAAAAGCCTAACAAAAATATTAAACTTTAATCAAAAAAGTGTCTAGATAAATTCTTTTTCCATCTCTTCTTTGGCCAACCAATTTACTTGTTCTTAAAAATTTTATTTTATAAAGAGAAAATAAAAAAACTAATTTTTGCTTTTCATCTACAAATATATTAGGACCTTCTGCAAGATGCTCTTGTTTTAAAATTCTAATTTTTTCTTTTTCTAGCAGATTCAATAAAAAAGAATAAAATTTTTGTATGTTGTTTTTTTGACCTCTAATTTGTATGATTGATTTAAATGATTTGGAATTCTTTTTGCAGTTTTCACAAATAGTTTCTAAAAAGTCTATCTTTAGAGGAATCAGATAAGGCTTGTTTTCTATCTTTATTTTTAAAATATTTTTCTCTAATCCTTCTATTTGAGTAATTAAATTCTTTGGTAGCCCTATTTTAGAAACTAAAAATAAAAAAAATTTTTGATCTTTTTCTTCAACCCATAAAAATTCTTTAGAATTTGGACTAATTATTTTTAATTTTTTACACTGGCGGCATTTCTTTATTCTGATTTTTTTAGATTCTAAAGACCGAAATAGCTCTTCTAAAAAATGCTCTAAACAAAAATCATTAATAAAATTGTAATCTGTTGAATTTTTTCCGCATTTTGGGCAATTTTTTTGTTGGGGCATTATAAGAATAAAAAACAAAAGCATTTAAAATTCTTAATATATAAATCTAGTTATGGCCAATGAGGCAAATTCAGAGCTTAGGTATTTGGCTCTAGAGCTAACAAAAATGTCGAAAAAAAATAAAATACCATTTGAAAAAATTGCAAAAGAATATGTTCAAAATGTATTTAAATTAGAGAAGATAATAATAGAGAGCTCAAAAAGATTTGAAAAAAAGAAAATCCAGCAGTTAAATAAAAATAAAAGCAAAAATCAATTAGATTAATATGGAAACTGCTAAACAAACTATAGGATTAAGTAAATATTTTTTAACTCTTCCTTCTACTTCTAAAATAATTTTTTATATTATAATTAGCTCTATTATAGGCGGCCTTATAATAGACTATCTTATAACAAAAGAGATGAATCCAAGTACAATTTTTTATTCAGCTGGACTTTCATTTATAAGTTTTATTTTTCCAACTATTTTTTCTGCTATAATTTTAAAAGTTTTTAGAAAAAAAGTAAAAACAAATCAGGCCTTTTTTCTTTCTTTTCTTTCTTTATTAATCTATCTTTTTTTTATTTTTCTTACATATTTATTTTACAATATTATTGGCCAGAGTGCATATAATTTTATATTCATTGGATTTGGTTTTTCTTTCCTATTATGGCTATTTGTATTAAATTTGATATTTGGGCTAAAGCGCTCTGGTTTTATTTTTTCAGTTGTGCAACTTATTGTTTACTTTTTTTCATTTAGTTTTGGCTTTTCTTTTATTAAGATGGAAGAGCAACAAATTATTCTGAAAATTTTTATTTCTCTTCTTTCTATATTCTTAATAGGCTACTTATTTTTGTATTTAATTTCTAGGCCATTAAAAAAGAATCTAAAAGTTAGCTCTAATCAAATGATTGAGATGTTTTTTTCTCAATGGCTATACAAGCAAAACGATTTAGAAGAAGCTTTAGATGAGTTGGGCCAGGAGATAAAAACTTGGATAGCTGTTGCCTCATTTAAAACAAAGAAAAAAAATATTCATTTTGTTGTTCCTTATTTTCATTTTGGTCCATTTGGAAATTTAGGCGGAAGTGAATTTCCAGCGAAAGTAGAAGAATATCTAAAAACTTATAAAGATTATATCGTAGTTTTTCATGGTACTGCCACTCATTCTCTAGATCCTGTTAGCTCTTCTAGCCTGGAAAATATAAACCAAAAAATAAAACAAATGATTCAAAAAATCAAATATAAAACTGCTTATTTTGGCTTTAAACAACAAAGTTATCAAAATAGTATCTGCTATTTGTTTGAAATAAATCAATTTATGATTGCTGCTTTTAGCAGAGCACCGCATTCTACAGAAGATATAAATTTAGCAATAGGATGGGCCTTGATGGAAAAAATGAAAAAAAAGGCTAAAGAAGCGATTGTGATTGATTGCCATAATAGTGAAACTGAAGAGATAGATTATATTGAGCCTGGCTCTCCTGTCTCTTTTGAGATGGAAAAGGCTTTAGAAAAATGTTTGAAACAAAAGTCTCTTCTTACAAAATTGAAGATAGGCCTCTCTACTTTTTATCCTACAGATATACAGGGGATTGCTTCAGGAGGTATAAAAGCAGTATGTATCGAGGGAGAAAACAAACGAGCAATATTTTTAATTGTTTTTGATTCTAATTCTATTCTTCCTTTTTTGAGAGAAGAAATTATAAAACAAATAAAACAAGAGTTTAAAGACTGTTTAGCTGTAGAAGTTTTTACAACAGATACTCATCAGCTTAGCACAATCTCAAGAGTTTTTAATACCCCAGCAACAGAACCAGAACAACAACAAAAAATAATAGAGATTTGTTTGAATTTAGCAAAAGAAGCCTACAAAGATTTAGAGTATGCTGAATTTGGAATGATAAAAGAAGAGATTGAACTAAAAGTCATAGGGCCATATCAGACAGTAGAAATAGTTAGTACAATAAACTCAGTTTTAGCAATTTTAAAAATTCTTTTTCCAACAATCATAATTGGAGCTATTCTTTTTCTTCTATGGTTTTTAAATAAAATTTAATTTATTTTTCTATTTGTTTGAAAAAAAGTTTTTTTGCTAATTTTAATGATTTAGAAGAATTCTCGATTTTTGGTCCGGAGGCAGCAGCTGCTAAAGGATGCCCGCCACCCTCTCCACCCAAAACCTTAGCTACTTTTTTCATTATCAAAGGAAGCTGAGCAGCAAACAAGTTTCTTTTGTGCATTCTGGCACTAATAACACAATTGTTTTGTATTGAAGCTACAAAGGCTACATCTGCACCTATTTTTATCAAAGCTTCAGCAACTAGAGATGGATGAGATGGGCTTAGGCCTGTTGCAACTATATAGCCACTTTTTGTAGAAAGCTCAATATTTGGAAGGGCCTTTAGAATTTCCATTCTGATTTTAGCAGAGAGTGGAGAATAGAGAGGTTGGCAAACCTCCTCGAAATTTAAATTATTTTCCTTTAATAATTTATAGAGAGTATAAAAAGTTTCGTAATTTGCATGGATTAATTTTGCTGAATCTGAAACTATTGCCAAAACTAATAAAGCTGCTACTTCTTTAGAGGGTTGAACTATTTTTGCAACTAGCTCTGCAGTTGAGCTGGCTTCTGGACAGACAAAAGAATTTTCTGCTTTTATTGAATTATTACTTAAGGCATGATGATCAATTAAAAAATCTGCTTTTTGAACATTATTAAGAAGAAGATTTTTTTCATTGCAGTCCAAAACTATAATTTTTGCATTCGGATAAAGTTTTTTTGCTTTTGAAAATTTTAAAAAAGAGCTGTAATAATTTCTAATTATGTTTTTTACTTCTGACTGTACACTATCTTGCATTGCAATAATTGAATTTTTACCTAAGAATTCTTGAATCGCAATCGCACTTGCACAACAATCTAAATCAGCTAAAGAATGAAAAGTAATGATTGTTGGCTTTCCAACTATTGAAAAAAAATTTTTTTTAAATTTTTTTGTTGGATTGGAGCTGTATTTAACTATCATTCTGAAACATTTTTTTGCTCAGCTATTGAGCTTTCTATGGTTTGTCTTAATTCATTAAATTTTTGCTTCATGCTATCTCGTTGTTTTTGAAGAGATTTTAGACGATTTTGATACAATTCTAATTTTTCTATTACTTCTTCTGTTGCAGATTTTTTATCAATCTCAATTAGAAGATGGCCTGCTGCTTTATATATTGCCCCAGAGCTTTTTTTCAACTCTTCTTGTGCTTGTTTTAGCTCATCTATCAAAAAGTTTAATTGCTGCTCTTGAGCATCAAGAATTTGTAGTTGCTGACCAAGCCTTTGAAATTCATTAACCTGTGCCTGTAATTTTAGAGGATCTCTAATTGCTTCTGCCATAAAGTTCACCTATAAATTAAATATTATCATTAAGATTTATTAATAGATTTACTAGCCTTTTAGATGCTAAAATTGCTCTTTCTTTTTGACTTTTGGTTATTTTATTTTTCTTTGTTGGAACTACAACAAAAGATATAGAGCTAGCTTCTAATTTAGCGATTAGTTTCACTCCTCTTTTTTCTAGGTAAGAAAGATGTTTTTTTAGAATTTCTAAAATAATTTTAAAAGTTTTTTCATCCATTTTTTATTCCCTTATAAATTTAAAACTAAATGAAAGAATTTCTTGGCCATTATAAAAAAATTTAGCTATATTGTTTTTTAGAATTTGTGTTTTAAAAATATTTGCCAGGCCTATTTTTTCTAGTGGGTCAGAATAAATCGAGAAAAATTTTACTAAATTTTTTTTACCAGAGGATTGAACTTTAATTGGAGAGCTAAAGGCTACTTTTTGGCCGAATTTTAAATTATCAATTAAAAGAGCTTGTTTATCCCATTGAAAAATATCTAAGGCTGGATTATAAAAATATTTTCTTATAATAAAACAATTTTTTTTAGAAAAATAGCTAAAAACACCAATACTATCATGACTTTTTTTTAGAGTGAGAGCAGAAAGCTTGACTAAGGAGCGATTTTTTCTTGAGCTAAACTTTAGGCCAAAAATATATTTAGATAATTTTTTTGCAATTTTTTTATATTCTTTTTTTAAATTTTTAGAAGTAGTAAGTAGCATGGATTAATCAGTAGAAACCTCTTTTGCTATAGGAGGCCTTTGTTTAAATAAGATTCTATAACCACATTCTGGACAGCGAGTATATTTTTCATCGAGTTTTTTTATTGTTGCTTTACATTTACCACAAATATACATAAAAATCACTTTTTAAGTTTTTTCTTTATATTCTTTTAACATTCTATCAAAAGTTTCTCCTGCTACTGTTGTAGGAGTATAAGCTCCACCAGCATATAAAATTCCAGCATAAGATTTCCATAAAGCAAAGGAAACTCTTTTTAATTTTTTTCCAGTTTTTGGACAGACATAGGTAGAAGTTTTATCTTTTTTTACCTTCAGATAAAGTTTTCTTAAACTTGGCCCAAATCTAACAAGCATATCAACCATACTAACACCAACTAAAAAATAAACTAATCTTTAATGTTGCTAATATAATATGTTAGTAGCACCATATTTAAATATTTGCATCTAAAGCCTAATTTTTAGTCTAGCTCTCTTAAGTCAAGTAATTGTCTTATCTCTTGTCCCTTTTCAAATGCTAGATCAACCAATTCTAATAGCTCGTTTTTTGAAAATCCCCCTCCCTTTGATTTTTGTACTGCACAAACATGATTAGAAGTTGTTGTTATTGTTATCATTGGGCTTAGGGAAATTTCTTCATCAAAAGTTGGGTCTAAAATAATGTGATTTTCTATTTTTCCAAAGGTGCAGCTAATTGGACAGGCCTTTGTCTGAAGTTTTTCTACTCTTTCTTCGTATATCAATTTGTCATTTTCTAGTTTAGGTAAATAGGTATTTTTTAATGCCACCACAGCAGCAATTGTTGAAGCATCAAACAAGTTTCCATCATAATCTATTATCCATAGATCCAAATAAATTGCTTTTACTAATTCTGGATTTGAAGTTGTTAATTTTTTTAAATCAACAATTTCTGATGAGCGAATCCCTCTATCAACTACTCTAGCAAGTTCTATAGAATCAATAGATGGAGGGCCTGGCTCAAAATGAGATGCTGCAATAGGAGTGAATTCAGCACTTGTTGAAAGAACTCCTTCATCTGGTCTATCTGGAAAAGGAGCAGCTAATCCTATTTTAACTGCTGCAAGAACTTGAGTATTGCCTAATCTACATAAGGCTGAACCTTCTGCATTATCAATAACATTTTTTTCTACTTCTATTTTTCGATATTGAAGCTTTCCTCTTCCATCTGCTCTTTTTCCTTGTTTTAGAAGATTTTTTATGAGCTCCCCATTAATTTCTCGTATAATTTCCATAAATTCACCTAAAAATCAAATCTTGAAAGTAGGCATATTTAAACTTATAAATTTTTGATGCTCCTGGCTAGTATAATTTTCTTCTAAGGCTTTTAGCTGTAAAGAGTGAATCTTTTTTATTGCAGCAAAAGCCATCCTCAATCCTTCTTTAATCTCCTCTTTTGTTAAAAGTCCATCCATTTGATAGAGAAAGATTTGTTCATCCCTTACTCCTATTGCTATTGGATTATCTGATTGGCCAAAATTATCTTCATCTTTTGATAAATCTAGAACTACTTTGTTTTCTATTTTTCCAACAGCTACTGCTGCAACCATATCTTTTAGTGGAATTCCTGCATCTGCTAATGCTACAGTAGTAGCAGTTACAGCAGCGCATCTTGTTCCTCCATCTGATTGCAAGACATCAATAAAAATATCTATTGCTGTTTTTGGAAAATTTTCTGTAATTACCACTTTTTCAAAAGTCTCTCCAATAATTTTTGATAATTCCATGCTTCTTCTTGATGGGCCGCTCTTTCCATGCTCAGCTAAAGAACAGAATGGAGCCATATTATATCTACAGCGAAGCTGAGCCCTATAAGGAGAGGATTCGTGTTTTGGTATACATTCTCTTGGTCCATAAACTGCAACGAGTATTTTGTTATTTCCCCACCTTATAAATGCAGAACCATCGGCATTGTTTAAAACTCCTGCTTTTATAGAGATGGGCCTTAATTCATCTACTGCTCTTCCGTCTATTCGTCGGCCTTGCTCGTCTAACAATTTAGGAATATTTTCCATTTTTGTTCACCTTCTAAAATGTCTTTTTTTAAAATTATTAAAGCCTTTTTGAAATCCTCTTTTTTGTCCGTGTTCAAATTTTTGATTTTGACTTTCTTTTTTAGCTGGTAAGGCTGGTGTAGAAGATTGCTGAATTTGATCTAAAGGAATTTTTTTGTTTGTTTCCTTTTCTAAGAATTCTGCAACTTTTTGAGTAAGCCCACTAAAATGTGCCTGTTTTTCAATCATTTTAATTGCCTTTATTGCTGCAAGGTAGTCCCCAGAGGAAGAAACAAAAATTAAACCATTTTTTCCTATGTAGATTTTGCAGTTTGTTGCAAAAGAAATCATGTTCACCATCGAATTTTTCTTTCCTATAATTCGAGGTATTTTGACTGGAGAAACTTTAACCAATATTCCTCCTTCTAATGGCCTTGGATCACCTAACTCAATATCTCGCACTTCATTTACATTTACTATTTTTGCTATTATTACCTCACCTAAGGAAAAGGTTTTGTTGTTTAAATTATTTAATTTGTCCACTGGTAAAAAAGCTTTATATGGACTATTTAAATCTACATCATAGCCTCCAAATTTTACTTCGCTGATTTTACCTATCACATAATCATCTATTGCCGGCTGATAAGGCCCTTCTAGAGGAATAATTTTTCCATCTTCTGTCTGAAGACTTATTACAGTTGCATAAACTCCTTTTTCATCCGAATATGTAAGAGCATTTTTTTGCTCTTGGCCAACCTCTTGGCCAGGCATAACTATTTTTGGCATTTTTTCACCTTATTCTAAAACCTTAGTTTGTGCAGAACCAGCAGTTAATTTATTTAATTTATCATAGAATTCTCCAGCCAAACCTGCTGCTATACTAATA
>JAOAJF010000010.1:0-239 GCA_026414325.1 Microcaldota archaeon | reverse complement strand
ATACTCCCCATTTTTTGTCCATTCTTCTTTTTCTATTCCATAGTTTTTTAAAAACCCATAAATTTTTTTTGCATATTCTGGACCTATTTTTATTGCTATTTTTCTTTTTACCAATTTTATTGGAAGAATTAATTTGAGTGCATCTAGGACTGCAGGGACTTGCTCTGTTGCATCTTTGAAAGGGTCAATATTTACTTTTGCTTGTTCTAAGGCTTGAGTAATTCTTAGCACTGTGTGAG